>JAGHVA010000069.1 GCA_018064565.1 Candidatus Colimorpha onthohippi | reverse complement strand
AACGTGTCGGTACGGAACACGGTATCACGGCTTTCCACACTTCCATCGGGCATATTTACACGTATAGTCCATGCTAAGCTATCGCACGCCACTACATAATCGGTATCGGCATAATCGGCACGAATTACAGTGATAGACAACGAGATGATACTATCACATCCCCAATGGTTTGGCAGGGTGTCCTTGTCGTAGAACGTACCCGCCGCCAACAGCACCTCTCGGTCGTAATGCTTGCAGTCGTGCCATACATACTCGCTGTATGACGCACAGAAGAAGACATCTTCTGTACCTGTGTTTGTGTAATGCGATATGTTGACGCGAACGGTGTCTTGGTTGTTCGTCGTATCGCATTCGCTGACATTGTTAGTTCCCGTTTGAGCCACACCATCACCATGATCGTTGACCGAGAAGATGAGGTTGAAATCGTTAGCAAACGTTGGGCGTGGCAACACGCACGTCTCGTTGGTATCTGCGTTGTTGGTCAGCGGTCTAACATCGCACATATTGCCCACATAGAATGCCATTACCACCGTATCGCAAGCCGCCACCTGCAGTGGAGTATTGACAGTATCGACCAATACGATGGACGACACACTCACACTATCATGATAGGAGGTCACATAGTATGGTGCAGGCAATACACTATCGCCCACGTTGCAGTAACTTACTGTAACATATATCGAATCGCCAACAAAGGTGGTATCAGCGTCTGTAATCTGATTGATTTCGACATTCGGAGCATACTTGAACATACGTCCATACTGGTCGTACAACGGCACTTGCGCCAAGAAAGCGTTGTAAGGCTGACGAACCACTGGTGTCAATTCTGGTCCCGCTATCTTTGCTGCGTTGCTTACCATATTGGCTGGCACCGAGAGGTCGTTGTTGACGTTGGTGGCATTGTACATAAATTGGTTCCATACTGGACGCGTACTTGCCCAACTGCCTGTGGGCGAGTAGAACACGCGCAATTTGCCACGTTGCAAATCGGCAATACCCGACAAAGAGTCTGCCACAACAATCTCGGCAAAGCCATCCGCATTCACATCTGCAACAATTGGGTAAGTCATCGTAGTAGGCTCACGCAAATCGAAACTTGCCACCACTGCTCCATTCTCACCATTAAGTATTTGCAGTTTGCTGTCGCCAGCCGTCAAGACCTCATAAATACTATCTTGATTGAAGTCGAACACCGTAGCACAGTTGCTATACGAGCCGTCCGTAGTGGCAGCTTGCCACAAGGCATTGAAATTGAGCGTAACAGGATCAACCGTGTATGCCAGCAGGCTGTTGGTGCCGTAGAGGGCAGTCTTTGCCTGTAGCATCACCTCCAACTTGCCATCGTTGTTCACATCGGCAATAGCAGGCATACTCATGCCCGAGCCGTTGACATCGAGCTCCAGCAACGTGTTGTAACTATCGTTCTTCACATCCCAGATATAGGCATATAGTTTGGTGCTGTTGTTGTAAGCACTACGGGTGGTAACCAGCATGTCGAGGTTGCCGTCGAAGTTGAAGTCGGCCACCTGAGCATGACCGTCGTATGCCGAGGCGGTAGCTATGGCGGCATGCTTTGCCAAGGTAGCGGTATTGCCCAACACGCCGTTGCGGTTGTTGATACGCACGTCATAGACATTGGCGCCGAGCAGCAACTGCGGATGACCCGTGCCGAGCACATCGGCAGCCATCGGCACGGAGATGAAACCGTTGTACTGCTGTTCAAGGCTGAATCCCGTGTAGTAGTTGGTGCTGTAAGCCCACGAGGCACCGACCATTGGATTGGCTGCATTGTTGTCCGTAAGTTTGGAGATGTCGAGCAGCAGTCGTCCCGTAGCGGCATCGAACACGCGGTCACGGATATAGACTTCTGGATTGCCATCACCGTTGAAGTCGGCAAAACCAAGTGTACTTTGTGCGTTCTTACCAACCGAGAGGGTGCTTTGGTCGTCGGCGTAGCAGTCGCTCTCCCACAATAGCGAGCCGTCGGGGCGGTAAGCCAGGAGCGTAGCCTGCGTAAAGCCCTTGATGTAGTCAAAGCTCTGGCGCTTCGCAACCACAATAATCGGTGTACCATCAGCCAGGCGTACCAAGCCGTAAGGCGTTGAGCCGTTGGCATCAGCCACACCAGTTATGGTAAACGAGCGTTGCAACTGCAAAGCCGAATCAACGACCTTGTAAATCATCAAGGTCTTGACGCCCTGCGTCTGCTTGTGGTAGTTCTCACCACTGGTAACCTCCATATCGGTACCCGACCAGCAAACTATCTCCGCCTGGCCGTCGCCGTCGAGGTCGCCGACCAAAGGCTGCACCTGCGGTGCCACCGTACGTCCCGACACACAGAGGGTATCGATGTCCCATTCGGTTACAAATGGGTCGGTGGGGCAGTTGATGACGCGGAGGTTGTCGGGATAGACGGAGAGGGTAACGTTGACCAAGCTGTCGCACGGCGTTCCGAGCGAAGCGGCGCTATAGGTGCGGACATAGCTGGTGTCGGTCGAGAAGGAGTAGGTAACGCCGTCAACGGTATATTCATACGGCAACTCGTCAACAGGCACGGTGCGATGTTCCTCGCCGCGGGCTATGCTGTTGACGGTGAGGTTGAGGGTGATGACGCTGTCGCATCCAGCAGCGGAGGCGATGGTGTCATGGTAAGTACCCGACTGGTCGTAGTCCTTTCCACCGAAGTGGTAGAAATCGCAAGCCGCTACATTAAGAGTTGTTTCGGCTGTATGACATACGTTGACCACAACCGATGCGTTGCTGACGCAAGCGGATAGGTCGTTGGAGGTAGCCATAACGCTCACCGTCTGTGCATCGTCATTGGCCACGTATGTCGTGGACTGCTTGTTGGAGCCATCGCTCCAAGCATAGGAGCCGATGGTCGAGACGATGCGAGGCTCGCCGAAACGGAACTCGCGCACAGCGCGCTGCACATAGCCACTCCCGCTATTCTTGTCGATGGTAAGCTGCTGCGAGGTGCTGCTCACGTTGGTGCCGAAGTCGCGGTAGATGCCGTAGCCGTTCTGCTCGTTGGCCGACCATATCTTGGTAATGGTATGATATACCGAGTTGGTGAGCGGAGTGCCACCCATGGCGGCAAGGCTGTCATCTACACGACTGCTGTTGGCGTAGAGCATCGTAAGCTCGTCGGCGGTAGGCTTGCGCCAGCCGCGGTTCTTCCAGTCGGCGCTGAGGTCGGTGTGCCAGTTGCAGTTGGTGCAGTACTCGGTGGTAGCCACGGCAAGCAGTTTTTCGCCCTTGTAGCCGAACACCACGCCCTTGGAGCCGTGACCGTCGTCAACCACGGAGCCTATGCTGGCATGGCTGATGCTGGTTATGGCATGGTTGACGGGCTTCTGCACCACGCACACCGGCATGATGGAACTGCGGAAGTTTTTGGATGCAATGCCAAAAGTCATAGCGGTATTCGACTGCGGATGACGAGCAGCCACACGCCATGCGTTGGCACGGCTGTAGATGGTGGACGACCAAGCATGGCTCGTGCTGTAAAGCACTGGGTGTCCTACAAAGGCAAGCGAGGCGTTGACCTTGTCGATATTCTGCATGAGGCTGTGCAACTCGCCCGCAGCTGGCAGATACCAGCCGGCAGCAAAATCTACCGAGTGGGCGGCGGGATACAGGTAGGCCGAACCCGCGGCACGTATCGCGGCGGTGTTGGCATAGCCAGATGTATCAGATACTGCCATGTATGCCGAGGTGTAGTTGGTGGTATTGGCAACGATGGAGCCGTCCGACGTGCCGTCGTACCAGCCGCCGTCCGTGGTGCCGTCCGTGGTGCCTGTGCCAGGCAGCGACACGGCATGCACGCGTATGACGCTGTCGGGAGCGGCCGAGGCTGCCGAATAGGCACTCACCATATACACCACACCCTTGGCAGTCAATCCGCTGGCAACGAACGCTTCGGGCGAGAGTATCGAATCGTTGGTGCAGAGTATGTCGCCAATGTTGTAGTGCTGCATCGCCGCATTGTCGCGGATGGCGAGCGTGTCAACGAGGAATGAGCTGTCGATGACGTTGGCCATCAGCGTAACGGTGTCGCCCTTGCATACCGTGATGCTGCCAGCTGCAGTGCTGCCAAAATGCGAGGAGCTAACTATATTAACTGCATGAGCCTTGCGAACAGCCAAGTTCAAGACAATAAGGCTGTCGTGCGTACCGCTCCTGCGGTTGATGGAATCCCTATATACATAGTCGCCCCATGCGCTTGTCTGCTCGGGCGCGATGTTCCACAATTCGTCGCTATAGCCGGCATACTGGCAGCAGCCAGCCACCGTCGGGTTGACGATGTTCACCGTCCACGTCTTGGCGTAGCGCTCGCACTCGGGTATGACGTTGTATGTCAGCGTGCCGCCACGCAGGTCGATATTGGTATCCTTTGGCATCGACACGGGAGGCTCGTAGGTAATCGATCCACGGCGCATCAACTGCACGTTGTGCGTGGTGGGGCGTACGGTGTATATAGCCTGGTTCTTGGTCAGGGCCGTAACGTTGAAGTCGTTGGTGAAGATGTCGATGGTGCGCGTCTCCTTGTTGATGACGCCTTCGTAGTCGCGACCACCATAACGTATCTTGTAACTCTGGAACTCAGCCACCGTGTCGAGCGTATGCACTTGTACGCTTGCCGACGGGAGGGTGGCGTGGGTGCCCATGTTGGGGCACAGAGAATAGACGGTAAAGTGGTAGGTAGTGTCGCTGCGCAAGCCCGACATGTCGTAGGTGAGCTGTGTCAGCGATGGGTCGTCGGGATCCACCTGCGGGTTGAGGTCGGCGCGGTTGACCAGGATGGTATGCACCGCCACCTGGCTATCCACGGTGGAGCCGTAGAAGTAGCCGATGCGGAACTGCTGTAGGTTGGCCTCGTCCTTCCACTTGAGTGTCAGCGAGGTGGGTTCAACGTTCGTAGCCTTCAGCTCGCGCGGTGCCTTGCAGGCGGGCGGCATGGTGAATATTATCTCGCGGAAGCGGCTGCCGACGTTGCTGCCGCACTTGGCACCAACGTAAAGGAAGTAGGTGCGTTCGGGCTTGAGGTCGGCAAAGTCGATGCGCGGTGCGCTCACCTCGCCCTTAGCGCAGACAGAGGTGTTGTCGCCAACGGCAAGCCAATCGTTGGCCGCCAGAGTCATGGTGTCGGCAAAGGCAGGCTCCTCGAGCAGGCGATAGGCGTAGTCATCTCCCTGCGAGGCGAGTCCCTTGGTCCACGTCACAGTGGCATGGGTGCCATCCACCGTTGCCTCCATGTTCTCCACGGGGAAGCAGAGGGGATGGGTCTCTATCTGGACATGACGCCACTGGCTGTAGGGCTGCTCGGGGTCGTCGGAGCAGTTGGCACGCATATAGATGTGGTACATCTGTCCTGGCTTGAGGTCGGCAAAGTCGAGGTGCGTGTCGTGAACGGCGCTGTACAGCAGGGTGTCGCCCGTGGTCTTGCCGTCCGCCACCGTACAATGG
>JAGHVA010000214.1 GCA_018064565.1 Candidatus Colimorpha onthohippi | reverse complement strand
GTGCTGTAACTGGCATGAACATCCCACAACTCAAAGACCGACTATTTGCCATGATCAGTCAACCCCAACCACTTTCAGAATGAACAGTATCGAACAACTTGACACCCTGCTGTTCTGCTGGATAAACTCACACCACAGCCCTCTCGCCGACTGGCTGCTATGGTCTGCGTCACAAAGTTGGTCGTGGGCAGCGGTAATCGCAGCGTTTTTTTGTCTGGCAACATTGCGACGCGAACCTAACCAGTGGTGGGTGATACTGATTTCGATAGGATTGTGTTTTTTATTGAGCGACAGAATTTCTGTGATGTGCTTCAAGGATGTGGTATGCCGGCCACGACCTTGCCATGCACTGACCGATGTCAGAATGTTTCACACCACTTGTGGTGGACTGTATGGCTTTGTGTCGTCGCATGCTGCTAATGTTTTTTCTATCGCCATCCTCTTCGCACTACGATATGGGAAACCCTATAAGCATCATAAATATACCTGCCCCGCTTGGATAGTGCCTACCTTGGCTATGCTATGGGCACTCATTGTAGGATATAGCCGCCCCTACCTCGGCAAACACTATCCTGGCGACGTAATTTGCGGTGCTATCGTTGGATTGGGAATCGGAGCCTTGATTTTTTTTATCATGACATATATTGAAAATAAGACACTTACGACAAAAAGACAAAGAAAATAAAAAAAAACGTAACTTTTTTATCAAATCTCTCGTAGATAATAGCGTGCTTACTTATTTCAAGATGTATTGGCAGAACGCTTCTCTACGGGGAGGCGTTTTGTTTTTTACATATAATTCCTTTCTTGCATGATTGACATTATCATCGCACTACCTTTGATTTATTTTTGTATCAAAGGATTTTGCCGTGGCATAATATTCGAGATTACAATGCTCCTGGGCATCATCGTAGGCACGTTTGCTGCAATCCACTTTTCCAAATGTGCCGCCAACTGGCTATCCATCAATAGCGAAGGTGCAATATTGGTAGTATTCTTCGGCATCTTTCTATTAGCAATAGTCGCATCGTTCTTCATAGGTCGCATAGCAGCAAAAATCATCAAAACACTCAAATTAGGAATTATAAACCGCATGCTGGGTGCCCTTACCGGCATGATAAAAGGCATTTGTATCGTAAGTATTATCATCAACACCGTCTTGATTATTGACCACTACGAACTATTTCTAACCAAATCGACTAAAGAGCACTCTGTGCTAATCTATCCCACCCAAACAGTTGGCAACATCCTCACTGGAAAGCTAAAGACATTCGTTATCGAACACCGTGAGGAAATCACCAAACAACATCCACAATAGCCTGATCCCACCACATACCTACCGAACCATGACCACCATGCCTCTCATATTAGCTCCAATGCAAGGACTTACCGAACGGCTGTTCCGACACACTTTCCACCAATGCTTTAATGGGGCTTTTGATTACGCCATATCACCATTCCTCTCCCTTACACACGGCAACCTGAACGATGCCTGGGATAAAATCGATGATGTACTACCCGCCCACAATACCGACAGCATACCCGTTGTGCCCCAAATATTGGGCAAAGAGACTGATGAGTTTGTTGCTTTGGCCAACCGACTCTATGACATTGGATACCACGAGGTAAACTGGAATATAGGCTGCCCTATGCGACGCGTGGCTGGCAAACACCGAGGTAGCGGTATCCTTCCCTATCCCAATGAAGTTCAGGCTGTACTCGATGGCATAATACCCAAAATCAAGCCCGCCCTAAGCATCAAGATGCGACTCGGATATTATGACGACGCCGAGATATCCAAAATCATTCCCATACTCAACCAATACCCTATCGCCAACATAACCATCCACCCCCGCACGGGCAAACAGCAATACGGTGGCAGCGTAAACCTTGACCGGTTGGCAGAGATACTTCCAGACATAAAACACCCAGTAATATACAACGGAGATATCCGCACAGTAGATCAATACCATGCTGTCTTGCACCGATTTCCCCAAATTGCGGGAGTCATGATAGGACGCGGAGCACTTTACAACCCAACACTCCCATCACAAATAAAATCAAAGACATACCACGACAACGCCTCGTCCTTGTTTATCGATCAACTGATTGCAAACATCATGAACCTCCCCATTCCTGACCAAGGAAAGATTAGAAAAATCAAAGAATATTGGTGTCTGCTATGGCAATCTACAAAAGCCACCGAAGCCCAATCCAAAATAGTGCTGAGATCCGCAACACTCGATGAAGTAACTACCGCTATCAAAAAAATAACTACCTTTGCAGCCAACTGATTTTACAATTTCATACCATTTAACCCGTTGTTATTAAACTAATTCACAACATGCAAAAAAAGCAAATAATCACCTTACTCTGCAACTCATTGCTGCTGATTTGTATCACCGCTTGCCATCACAACACCCCAAAAACAGGCGAGATGTCGGCAGAAGACGCTATCGAACTGCTGGATGCACGCATCCGTAAAGACTCCAAAAATCACACCCTACTGTTTGAACGCGCACAACTATACATGCAAACAGGTCGTGTCAACGAAGCTATCGCCGACCTGACTCAAGCCATCAAACTAAAAAGCAACAAGATTGAATACCAACTGCTGCTGGCCGATGCCTATTTCGCCAACGGAGATGTGGAACATAGCTACCAAACACTTGACCAAGCACTTAAAACCGATCCCCAAAACCAAGAAGCTATTCTCAAACAAGGTGAGATCGCATTCTACAGCCGAGATTACGACCGCGCACTAACTAACCTCTCAACCGTAACAGCCAAAGACCCCAACAACAGGACAGCACTATTTATGAAAAGCTTTATCTACAAAGAAAAAGGCGACACCACCAACGCAATATTGCTGCTCCGCAAAGTATGCGACATCTACCCCGACTACGCACCCGCTTTTGAAGAACTTGGCATACTCTACGCCTACCACCCCGACCCCTTGGCAACCGAATATCTCAAGACGGCAATCCGGCTGAACCCCAACAACACCAACG
>JAGHVA010000173.1 GCA_018064565.1 Candidatus Colimorpha onthohippi | reverse complement strand
ATATCATGAAAAACAGCCTATCCACACTGCCTGAAAACGGTCTTATCTGCAAAGGCGACCCCGCAATTTTAGTTGCAGGTAAAGCTGACCATTACAAATGGGAATCATTCCCTAACGACCCATCGCTCGATACCAACGACTTTACCTATAC
Source organism: Candidatus Colimorpha onthohippi (assembly GCA_018064565.1). Classification (GTDB taxonomy): domain Bacteria; phylum Bacteroidota; class Bacteroidia; order Bacteroidales; family P3; genus Colimorpha; species Colimorpha onthohippi. The sequence continues at coordinate 2,962 of JAGHVA010000173.1, read as the reverse complement.
CGCCACGCCTACCGTATATCCTACATACAACACCGTTTATGCCATGACACCCTATGGAAGCAACGGATGCGCAGGTGAGCAACAGATTGTAACTCTGAACGTGTATCACAAACCCGTTCTCAAAGTAAACCGTGTCCCACTAACGTTGGACCCAGACAACCCAACCATGAATTTTGTTGACCAATCAGAGTATAGCGTGAAGTCGTATTGGATTTTTGGCGATGGAGAACATGCTGTCGGTGCCAACGTAAGCCACTATTTCAGCGAGACACAATTTGACACTACTGAGGTACTACTCCAAACTACCAATGAAATTGGATGCACAATGGATACCACCATACGTATCCCTATCCAAAAATTCGCATCGTGGGCACCAAACGTATTTACACCAAACCGCGCTGAGAACAACACTTTCCAGATACGAACAATCAACAATTTGGAATATTTCAAAGTGATGATCTTCAACCGAAGAGGCATGCTGATGTTCGAATCGGAAGACCCACAGTTTGTATGGGACGGAACCCATAACAACAAAGACTGCCCGCAGGATACATACGTGTATATCTGCCGTTATCGCAAAGCTGGAACAGGCGAGACTACTCTAAAAAAGGGAGTGGTTACGATACTGCGATAGGCAATCAAAATCTTACCCAACACACTAAAACGAATGACACCCATAGATTTACTAAAACGCTATTGGGGCTATTCGTCGTTCCGGCAGCCACAGGATGCCATCATCCAGTCGGTGCTGGATGGTAGGGATACGCTGGTACTGATGCCTACAGGCGGCGGGAAGTCTATTTGCTACCAACTGCCTGCATTGGCATTTGACGGCATCACTATCGTGATATCTCCCCTCATCGCTCTGATGAAAGACCAAGTACAGCAACTCAAAGACCGAGGCATCAAGGCTGCGTTTCTGGTAAGCGGGATGAACGGGCACGAACAAGAGATTGTATATAACAACTGCTTACACGGTAGCTGCAAATTGCTCTACATATCGCCCGAGCGGCTAAGACTGCGCATATTTGTGGAACACCTGCGACAGATGCAGGTAAGCCTGGTGGCAGTAGATGAGGCACATTGTATCTCTCAATGGGGTTACGACTTCCGCCCCGCATATCTTGAGATTTCAAAAATCCGGTTGATCCACCCCAACGCACCTATACTTGCACTGACGGCTACCGCAACCCCAGCGGTGGCAAAGGACATCAAACAACAACTGACATTCAAACCTAACCATCAGGTATTTGTGAGTTCGTTTGAGCGGTCCAATTTGTGCTATATGGCATTCTGCGAGACAGACAAGATAGGACGGTTGCTACGAATTATCAACAACACTCCTGGCAGCGGAATCGTATATGTCCGCAACCGCCAACGCACACAAGAGATTGCCGCAACACTCCGAGACCATAATATCAGCGCAGAATACTACCACGCTGGGCGAACACAGAAAGAACGTGACATCTGCCAACAACAGTGGATGGACGGAAACCTGCGTGTCATCGTAGCCACCAACGCATTCGGTATGGGAATCGACAAAAAGGATGTCCGATATGTGGTTCACTTGGATCTGCCAGATGCTCCTGAAGCCTATTTCCAGGAGGCTGGCCGCGCAGGCAGAGACGGACTGCGATCCTATTGCGTAGCACTCTATGACCATCAGGATATCGCAAAACTCAGTCAAAACTTGAAAGACAAGTATCCACCGCTCAAGATGGTCAGAAACGCATACAGGATACTCTGCAACTACTACCAAATTCCTATCGGAAGCGGAGAAGGCACCCAATTTCCATTTGACATCCAAGCCATCTGCAACACCTACCACCTCAAAGTTGTGGAGTTTTATAACGCTTTGACGATACTGGAACGCGAAGGAGTAATCAGCATGACACCACTGCAAGAGACCTCGTCTCGCCTGCTTATACTCGTTGAAGCCAACACTCTTTACCAATTTCAAACTACCAACCACCGACACACTGGCATCATCACCGCTATACTACGCTTATATGGTGGAATATACACCGACTATGTGAATATTGATGAGTTGCAGATAGCACGACAATGCAATTGCGACACACCAACAGTCGTCAAGCATTTGAAACAACTGGATGCGCTAAAAATTGTAAGTTATCTCCCCAAAATCGATGGCCCACGTATCACGTTCACCACGCAGTGTGTCAATCCCGACTCACTAACTCTCAACGAGTCGTTATACCAACAACTGCAAAAGTCTGCTGACAAACGCGTTGCTGCTATCATACAATACCTCAAGCTGGATCAAGATAGTTGCCGCCAGCAGTTTCTGCTCTCCTATTTTGGAGAGACACTCTCACACCACTGCAACTGCTGCGACCTCTGCATTACACGCAACAGAGCCACACAGCCACGCAACACTCTAAAAGACATTGCCACAAACCTTGATAGAGAGATAATCCAAATAGTTGGTAAGTTGCAACCTATCGCAACCGAAAGTCTCATAAACCAGATTGTAAAAAATCACAACGATGAGACCATAGCAGATACTGCACTAATTCAACTACGCAACTTGGTTGACCGCCGCGAAATACGCTTAAACTGCAACCAACTGACGCTGCCGTAACCTACCGCTTGCGCTCACTCTTGTAGAAAAACCGCAACCCCGCCAACTGATACATCTGCCAATGGCCAAAACTGCCCACATTGGCATAGTCGGTATCGTATTTCATATTCAGCGTGCCCGATATAGCAAGCCACTTGGAGAGCTTATAGTTGATAGAACACTCCAAATTGATGTCGGTATGATGGAATATAGATCGCCATGTACGCTCCTCGGTAGTAACATACTCTGGATCCAACGACCAATCAACACGACGGACTTTGTTGTAGTCGTAAGAAAGTTCCAATTTCATATATAGGTTGAAATTGGGGAAGATGTCTCGCTTAAAATAAAACTTAAAATACGACCCCAACGCCAAATAAC
>JAGHVA010000060.1 GCA_018064565.1 Candidatus Colimorpha onthohippi | reverse complement strand
CTTATGACCCGCTGCCAACGAACTCACGCCCAGTATGTGGACATCGTCTTCAACGGCTTGTTTGGCAGCCTCGGCGGGAGTCTGGAACAGCGGACCCATATACACATCGAACCCCAAATCGGCATAACCTGTGGCAACTACTTTGGCACCACGATCATGTCCATCCTGACCCATCTTGGCAACCATAACACGGGGGCGACGACCTTCGAGTTTTGCAAACTCATCCGTCAAAGCTTGCGCCCGCTTAAAACTGTCTGAATTTTTTGTTTGTGCGCTATACACGTTGCTGATAAGATTTATTTTTGCTTTATACCTGCCATACACTTTTTCAAGCGCATAGCTAATCTCACCCAATGAGGCTCGTTTGCGAGCGGCATCGATTGAGAGCTCCAAGAGGTTACCCTGACCCGATTCTGCACATTTTGTAAGTGCATCTAAAGCAGCCTGTACGGCATCTGCATCGCGCTCTGCACGCAATTTTGCCAACCGCTCTATCTGGGCTTTCCGAACCGCAGTGTTATCCACTTCGAGGGTCTCAATCGGATCCTCATGATCCAAACGGTACTTGTTGATACCCACAATGGTATCCACATTACTATCGATACGGCTTTGCTTACGTGCCGAAGCCTCTTCAATACGCATCTTAGGAACGCCACTTTCGATGGCTTTTGCCATACCGCCCAACTTCTCTATCTCTTGGATATGAGCCCAAGCACGGTGTGCAATCTCATGTGTAAGCGTCTCTACATAATAACTGCCTGCCCATGGGTCAACCACTCTGCATATATCGGTCTCCTCTTGCAGATAGATTTGCGTATTACGCGCAATACGTGCGCTGAAATCGGTAGGCAATGCGATAGCCTCGTCCAAGGCATTTGTATGCAAGCTCTGCGTATGTCCTAAAGCAGCACCCATAGCTTCCACACACGTACGAGCTACATTGTTGAATGGGTCTTGCTCGGTAAGGCTCCATCCAGATGTCTGACAGTGCGTACGCAATGCCAATGATTTCGGATTTTTAGGATTGAATTGGCTTACAATCTTAGCCCAAAGCATACGTGCAGCACGCATCTTGGCAATCTCCATAAAATGATTCATACCCACACCCCAGAAGAAACTCAAGCGCGGCGCAAAGTCATCTACACTCATGCCTGCATTGATACCTGCACGCAAGTATTCCAGACCATCAGCCAACGTGTATGCCAACTCAATATCAGCAGTAGCTCCCGCCTCCTGCATGTGGTAGCCCGATATGCTGATGCTATTGAACTTAGGCATGTGTTTGGAGGTATATTCAAAGATATCCGCTATAATCTTCATTGATGGCAAAGGAGGATAGATATAGGTGTTACGCACCATAAACTCCTTCAGGATATCGTTTTGGATAGTACCTTGCAACTGATCCTGACTTACGCCCTGCTCCTCGGCTGCGATAATATAGAATGCCAAGATAGGCAGCACAGCGCCATTCATGGTCATCGAAACACTCATTTTGTCGAGTGGAATCTGATCAAACAGAATCTTCATATCCAAGATGCTGTCGATAGCCACACCAGCCTTACCCACATCGCCCACCACACGTTCATGGTCAGAGTCGTAACCACGATGTGTAGCCAAATCGAATGCGCAACTCAAACCCTTTTGCCCCGCAGCAATATTACGGCGATAGAAGGCATTGCTCTCCTCTGCCGTCGAGAATCCAGCATACTGGCGCACAGTCCAAGGACGCATTACATACATTGTGCTGTACGGACCACGCAGATAAGGAGCTATGCCGGCAGCATAGTTTAGATGCTCCATACCCTCAAGGTCGCTTTTTCCATAAACTGGCTTGACGTCAATTTGTTCGGGCGTCTTCCAGCTTTTCTCGTTATGATTTTCTTTTTCCCATTGTTCAAACGACTGACTGCCGCCTGCTACGGATTTGAAATCGATTTTTGAAAAGTCAGGTCTCATTTTTATTATTACGTTTTTTTACTAATTACACACCATCAAAATACACACCATGGGTTGCATTATAATGCCACCCTTCACCGCAAATTGCTGGAATTACGACGCGCCTACCACCCTACAAATTTATTAGTCAGCACATTACATACTACAACCATCGTAATCCACAAAAAACAAAGATACACAAATAAGTTGATTTACGCACAACAAATGAATAATACTTACAAAAGAGCAACGGCATGAAGCGATTGCCACATGCCGTTACATACTTTTTCAAAACCGATTAGCACTTGCGTTTCAAAACTGCGTAAACTTTCTCAACGATATTTTTCGACCGCAAGCCGTAGTTGGTAAGCATCTCATCGGGAGTGCCACTTTCTCCAAATTTATCATTCACTGCAACATATTCCATCGGAGTAGGACAATTCAATGCAAGCGTTTGTGCCACACTATCGCCCAAACCTCCATTAAACAGATGCTCCTCGCAAGTTACCACCGCACCAGTCTTACGCGCCGAAGCTATGATTGCCTCTGTATCCAAAGGCTTGATCGTATGGATATTGATCACTTCGGCATGGATTCCTTCTGCCTCGAGTGCTTTGGCAGCCTCAAGTGCTTCCCACACCAGATGTCCACAAGCGAATATCGAGACATCGCTTCCTTCAATCAAGTGCTGAGCCTTGCCAATCACAAACGGCTCATCCTCTGGTGTAAAGTTCGGCATCTTGCTACGACCCAGACGGATATACATAGGACCCACATAATCAGCAGCCGCTATCGTGGCTTGCCGAGCCTGGTTGTAATCACATGGCACCAACACAGTCATGTTGGGCAACGCTTTCATCAAAGCGATGTCCTCCATGGTTTGATGGGTGGCACCATCCTCACCAAGCGAAATACCCGCATGAGAGCCACATATCTTTACGTTCTTATTGCTATAGGCTAACACTTGACGGATTTGATCGTACACACGCCCCGTCACAAACTCTGCAAAACCGCCCACAAATGGGATTTTGCCACAAAGCGACAATCCTGCAGCTATGCCTATCATATTGGCTTCTGCTATACCGCACTGCACACAACGATCGGGATAAGCTTTCTTAAAAGCATCCATCTTGACCGAACCAAACACATCTGCCGAAAGAGCTACCACGTCGCTATTGCGTTTGCCCACTTCTACGAGCCCATCGCCCATTCCAGCACGCAATTCTTTTGAACTTTTGTTTTCAAATGTTGTCATATTGATTGTTGTATTTATTATTTTTCTATTGGTTATTCATTATAGTCAACACTTATGCCACAATCAGGCTATAAGTCGAAATTAAGTATTTTTTCCTGAGCTGATGCAATCTCAAACCTGACTGTACGGACAGATCCAAAGCCAAATGCTCCTACAGGCTTTATCAGCAGCTGGTACAAACCTGGCATGAGCAACAGCTGTTCGTTGACGCTATTCGGATTGAGGTCGCACACCAGCACCAGCCTGCCTTCTCTAATTGCGAATAGGCTGCCTGTGGTAATCTGCTTTGGTTTTTTCAAAAAGAGCATACCTGGCATGGGCATAGTGATATCGGTAGTTCCATCGCCTTGCACCTCAACGCCATTAAAATACTGCGGTGGGCGAGACAACACCTCGATATCGTATAGTCCTGACTGATACGACACCACCTCGCCAAGCGATTGCTGACGCAACACCGTTGATTCGCCTTGCCTTCTTATCAATACAGGATACGACGGCACCGACCAATTGGCTCGCCGCCCCTCCATACGAATCCTGAGATCTCCCTGCTCCACTGTAACACCAAGACGATTAACCTGATTAGGCTTAAACTTACAGCCTTTGATATGGATTTCAGGTTTGGTAAACAGTGTAACATCATATTCAACAAGCGGATCGACTGTGAGCGTGTCAACTTTGCCGTGGGTAGAACAAGTATAATAGGTGGTGTATTTCACGACATTGGTCTGCGCATCATAAAATGCCACTGGAAACGAAGTCTCATATTGCACACCTGCTTTGTCGTGCAAGTCAAGGACTACCTGAGCCGACTGATCCGCCTGATTTAAGACGTCGAACAGCGCCTCTGTATAGCCCTCTTCTGACGGAAGATAGGTAAATTTCCCCGCACAATCCAGACTATGCCTGAAATCAGATGGGTTGCCTATCCCGAGGATAAACGTCTGAACGATAACACCACTTAACTGCACTTGACGAGCCACATTACATATATCGCCATCACAGTCGTCCATACCATCGGTTATGATTAGGATGAGGTTACGATCCGACTCAAGATGGGAGAAGTCGCCAAGCGAATTAGTGAGTGCCATAGCGGCCGTGCATCCACCATTGGGGACAAGTGTCTTGATTTTGCTCTGCAACTTGTAGATATTGTCTGCGTCAAACGGCACTTCCAGTTTTGTACCATAACTACCCTTATTCAGATGTCCGAATACACGAAGTGCTATGTCGATATCCCGCTGACCCGACACGCTGTCGATAAATCGGAGCAGCACCTGTTGAGTAACTTTGATTTTAGCATCACTCTGCCAAAAATCCCACATGCTCTTAGAGCAATCAAGGATTATCAGCAAGTGTGTCCGAGGAGATGCACTCTTCACCTCCTGCGCTCTGACCGAAGTCGCCACACCCGCAGACGCCAACAACCAAAGTCCTACAAAGAACAGTATGGATCTTTTTATCACTACGTTTGCAACTTTATCTCGACTTAAAAATCGCCATACTCAGTCTCTGGCAATTGAGCCAATGCACGCGGCAAATCGTCGGCACTGAGCACTGCACCATGGTATTTGTTTGTGCCTTGCATAAAGTCAACACCATAACCCATCTCGGTGTGGAGCAGCACTACTACAGGATGACCTTTGCCCGTAAGATTCTTAGCCTCTGCCATACCATCCAGCACCTGCTGCATGTCGTTGCCATTGGCGATATCAACCACAGTCCACATAAACGACTCAAATTTGGCCTTTAAGTCGCCAAGACTCATCACTTGGTCGGTAGTACCGTCTATCTGCTGACCGTTATAGTCAATTGTTGAAATCAAATTATCTACCCCTTTAGCACCCGCAAACATGACCGACTCCCAAATCTGACCTTCTTGCAACTCTCCGTCGCCATGAAGGGTATAGACAAGGGTCTTGTCGTTTCTCATTTTTTTACCCAGCGCAGCTCCGATACCGACACTCATACCCTGACCCAACGATCCAGACGCCATGCGGATACCAGGCAAATTATGCGCGACACTTGGGTGGCCTTGCAAACGGGTAGCAAACTTGCGGAAAGTAGCCAACTCACTCACTTCGAAATAACCACGACGAGCCATCGTTGAATAAATCACTGGCGTGATATGTCCTTGCGACACAAAGAGCATATCCTGATTATTCCCGTCCATCGTAAATGTTTCTGGCGAAGCCTGCATGATATTGAACTGCATAGCGGTCATCCAGTCGGTTGTCCCCAAACTACCACCTGGGTGCCCTGATTTGGCAGCGGTGGTCATTCGTACGATATCTCTGCGTACCTGCGTAGCAATGGTTTGGAGTTCTTGAGTACTTTTCATGTTTATTTGGTTTGTATAATATTTATGTAAGACAAAAAAAACGAAAGGACACAGCAACCTAATTGTTAGGAATCTTAAACACATATTGCCGGCTATTCTGATCCACTGCATACAACTCGTTTCCGTGACGCGTGCATGTTACGGAATAGGTATTCTCACCGCTGTCGTATAGCGTTCCACTCCCTTTGTCGCCTTGCAATGTAACATGCCCCCAAATCTCACCTTTGGAATCATACGAAGAGACATAGAATGTATGCGTTTTTTGATTGGTTTTCGCCACTGGCCTTTTCTTAACTTTCGGAGCAACATCTGCCTGAGGCTTATCGGGAGCCGATGGAATCGACATAGTATCCTCATCATGCGCCGAACTCACAATAGCAGCAGTACAGGTATCAACAGCCGCACCCGACTCCTCAAGCCGATGCTGACACGACACCAACGCAACAGCCAAGACAAGACCACCTATCATAATGTTTTTCATACACAAACAACTATTCGTCAAAAAAATGTAACGTTTTATGATCGCCCATTTTTTTATGCATATCCTTGATAATCTGCGTCGAAGAATTTTTCTTATCCTGTTCTAACTGTTTTTCCTTCGCTTTTGGATCCAAATTAAACAGGAGCATCGAAACGATAAGATAACCTGCAAAGACAAAGAGGATACACGCAGTAACTTTATTAAAGATATCCAAAACGCGGGGAGTAATGACCTTTTGGAGCAGTGAAGCCAATTTGCATTTCAGCAAATCCAACCCACAAGTGGTACCCAACACACCTATGAAAAAAAGGTACATATTGGCTGTCGGAATACTCAACTCACCCGATACCAGCACCGTCACACTCACCCAATAAATCCAAATCAACGGGTTGCAGAGATTCAGCACAAAACCATTGATGAAATTGGTGCGCTGGGAGGGCTTACGCTTGTAGCACGACTTTATCTTGTCTTGTGAAGATTTGGAGGGCACTCTGACTCTATTTTTTTTACGCAAATCATAGATACCCATCACTATCAAGATGCCGCCACCGATAGATGCCACAAACGGATTGCGTAACAATGAGTACAAAAACTCATCGTTCACACCCGTAACACTAAATACAATCAATAACAGCGCAATTATAAGCGCATCACTGGCAAAAACGCCAAACACAAACGGATGTGTTCTTCGATAACCATACTGAACGCTCAAATGGATGAGCGAGAAAAAGGCTGGTCCAAAACTAAAAAACAACGATAACGCTACACCACAGAGTATGCCAAGCAACAATTCCATATATGTATATACGAAAAGAAGAAGAATAATAACAAAAATCTGCAACACATACGGTTGCACTCCTACCCCACACTACAAATCCAAATTGCAAAGATACAAATAAAAGCGTAATAAAGCCAAAATATTGTACTTTTGCATATCATTTTTTGCAATTTACAATGGACGAAAATAGTTTTGTTTCTGACGAGATGGCGGAAGCCATGAATATCAGCCAAGAAGCTCTGAAATCGATTTTTAGGTTGATCGGCCGCCGACCCACATTCGATGAGCTAAACACCTTATTGGCGATGTGGGACAGCAATGGCCGACAACAGAGCTTTGCAGGATGGCTACGTGGTCAGCACCAAGAGACAATACACCACGACTACCTTTACTCTGGCGATGACCAAATCCACCAGACCATCCGTGAGCCCCGTATTCAGCAATGTTTAGAGGCAGCAAAGGCTCTGGCTCCTCACATCCATTCCACATGTCGCCGCATAGGCAACAGCCCCAGGCATGGCATGCTGTTGTATATGGTAGGGTGTGTAACTACTGAATTTCTGGACTCCAACTACGCCAAACAATACCTCCATATAGTAGCCGAACCTTCTGTCCAAACAACTACCCCCGAAGAGCTGAACTACCTGTCGCTCATCACCAACTCGCTCTATCAAGGAGGCTTAATCGAAGGTTATACCGAAGTGGCTGAAGGGGGACTTTTTGCAGCGCTGCAAATCCTGACTCACAACACCAAAAGTGGGTTTGAAATTCTAACCTGCCGCGAAGTACGTTTGGATTCTTTTCTGTTTGGAGAGGCAAAAGGACGCTTTGTGGTAATGCTTGAGGAAACAACCGACGACCTCTTTCTCCAAAAATTATGCGACGCACGCATCAACTGCTGTTTTTTAGGACGCATCACCAAAGGCCGCATCATCGTTGATGGGTTTGACTTTGGCAATTCGACCGATTTTTGTCCCACCGCAGTATAACTTAGAAGAAGAATGCCGACCAGATAGCAAAACGTATAAATTTGCCTACAAGCATGTAGATGCCACATTTTATGGGTGGACAATGATAAAATCCTAAAGCGATAGCAAACACATCGCCTACAATAGGAAGCCATGTCAACAATGCCAGCCATGCCCCATATTTTGATATCCTGGCTTGCTGTTTTTGCAAGGTCTCTCTCTTGACCTTAAACCATCGCTCTATCCATTGCCACCGTCCCAGCCAACCAATACCAAACGAGGTGAGTCCACCAAGCCAGTTGCCAATGGTAGCCACCAGCAAACAATACACTGGGTTGCCGCCAGCCAAAAGCATTCCTACCATCAAGGCATCACTTGAAAACGGCACTACCGTAGCAGCCAAAAACGACCCAATAAACAGCCCTACCAAACCCCATGTTTGCAAAAATGTCAACATATACTACCTTTATGCTCTTTATTATCTTAAACGGAAAATCATAATTTCTATTGCAACAAGAGATTGGCAAACAGACCCCAATTATTCAAAGCGTTATTTTTTAGATAACGATGCGTACAATCGGCTTTTTTTTGTACCTTTGCAAATTCGTATTAACTATTTGAGTTCTGTATAGAATAGATTTGTAACACAAGGTATATTACCCGAAGTATGAAAAAGAATATCAAGAATTTGTTTACCTCCTCGGCAGGCTACAATTGGCAGTATTGCTCACTTGGAGGGCTGACGCGTGTCAAGATTGCCACTGGCGATGACATCGCACACCTGCCAGAATTGGACTGCAAGATGTGGTCGGTGTTGAGTTGTCCTGTATCGGGATTGGAGTTAGACTCTACAACATTGCAACTTTTAGACCTTGACCATGATGGCAAAATCCGAGTAGATGAAGTTATCTCGACAGTAAAATGGCTGTCAAACGTATTTCGCAGTTTGGATTTCTTGATCAACGGAGAGACGGCTATCTATCTAAACAACATCAACGAAGATACCGAAGAGGGGCGCACGGCTCTTGAGGCTTGCCGGCATATATTGAAGCAAGTAGATAGCCATTCTGAGCAGTTCTCGATGGACGACCTGCTCTATTTTAAGAAACAACTTGATAACAAAGAGGACGTTCAAGATCAGATCGACACCCAAAACGCCGTGTCTCTACCTGCCGAGTTTCAGGCACTGAACGAGTATATTGAATCGCTGCGCGCCAAGGTGTCCGATTATTTCATGCGGTGCAAACTGGTCCAATTCGACACCGACTGCCATGATGCGTTAGATGTAAGCGTTGAGCGGGTAGCATCTATCGCCAGTGGCAACTTGTGCGATGCCACCAGCGAAATTGCATCCTACCCGTTGGCAAGACCCCAAGCATCAGGTATGCTGCCACTCCATGCCACCAACCCAGTTTGGGAAGACGCTATGCAGGCACTCCGCACTGCTGCTGCAGCCCTATTCCCTCAAGCCGATGCCATTTCCGAACAGCAATGGCTTGAAATCGTGAAGCAGCTTGACGATTTTCAATCAGCAAAGGCAGAACAAGAGAAAAAATCCGCCGAACAACAATCGGAGAAATTCTCATACGAACGGGAATGCTACACCCGAGCCGAACGGCTGCTACTCATGAGCCGCGACTTCTATACGTTTATCAAAAACTATGTGTTCTTTAAGGACTTTTACCAAACAGGGACAAACGCAGCACTTGCCGTTTTTCAAGCCGGCAAACTCTTTATCGACCAAAGGTGCTGCTCGCTTTGTCTGAAGGTGGACAATATCGATAACCATGCCTCGTCGGCCAATTTGAGTGGCATGTTTTTGATTTATTGTTCATGCACTGCCAAAAACGGGTCTGAAAAGATGAATATCGTAGCGGTGCTCACCGATGGCGATACTGGCAACCTGCGTGTCGGCAAAAACGCTATCTTCTACGACCGGCAAGGGCGCGATTGGGACGCCGTTGTTACCAAAATTATCGATAACCCCATCTCTATCAAACAAGCATTTTGGAGTCCCTACCATAAATTCTGGAATTGGTGTACTGAAAAATTGAATAAATCTGCTGCCGAGAAAGAAAATCAGGCATTTTCAGATATGACCACCAAAGCGGATACCCTAACAACTAATATTGCTGAAAACGCAAAAGCTGGCAAAGCTGGCGAAAAAAGCAAAGAGGCCGACAAGAAACCCGCATTTGATATTGCCAAATTTGCTGGTATCTTTGCAGCCATCGGTATGGCGGTTGGCTACATCAGCAGTGCAGCCGTGGGTCTTACAAAAAGCATTGGCGACAACCCTTTGAACCTCGTAATTCTGGTTCTGGGCATCATACTTGTTGTATCAGGTCCATCCATGTTTATCGCATGGAGCAAGCTGCGCAAACGCAACTTAGGACCACTGCTCAACGCCAGCGGATGGGCTATCAATGCCGTCATACTGGTAAATGTACGGTTTGGAGCCACACTCACGTCTATTGCACGCTACCCTACGTTGGTGCTCGAAGACCCATTTGTGGAGAAGAAGATGCCCGCTTGGAAGAAAGCATTGATATGGATTACGCTTGCGCTACTCGTAGCAGGAGCTATCTGGCTGATATTTTTCATGATACCACGCATCGGCGAAGTCCTTCCACTGAACGTGGCAGCCGACAGCATAGCCGACAGCACTGTGGATATCGTTGCCCAATAGGCAGTTACTAAAAAAAAACGCACAAACTTAAAATCAATTCTTACTCAAATAATATTATGTATCGTACTCACACTTGTGGTGAACTCACCATTGCTAATGTAGGACAAGAAGTTACCTTGGCAGGCTGGTTGCAACGTAGCCGTGACCTTGGTGGTATGACCTTTATTGACCTACGCGACCGTTACGGAATCACACAGTTGGCATTCAATATGGAGACCAACGCCGACCTATGCGAACAGGCTCGCAAGTTAGGTCGCGAATATGTGATTCAAGCTTCTGGCACTGTGATTGAGCGTTCCAGCAAAAACAGCAAGATCCCAACTGGAGATATTGAGATCGAAGTACACCATATACGCATTCTAAACGAAGCACAAACACCTCCGTTTACTATCGAAGACAATAGCGATGGTGGCGACGACCTGCGCATGCGGTATCGCTATCTTGACATCCGTCGCAACCCCGTGCGCCGCAATCTTGAGCTGCGCCACAAGATGGCCATGCAGGTACGCAACTACCTGTCCAATCAGAATTTTTTGGAGGTCGAGACCCCTATGCTCATCAAATCCACTCCCGAAGGGGCTCGCGATTTTGTGGTCCCATCGCGTATGAATCCTGGTGAGTTTTACGCCTTGCCCCAAAGTCCGCAACAATACAAGCAGTTGCTTATGGTGGCTGGCATTGACCGCTATTTTCAGATTGTGCGCTGTTTTAGAGACGAGGACTTGAGAGCCGACCGACAGCCCGAATTTACGCAAATAGACTGCGAGATGAGTTTTGTAGAGCAAGAAGATGTGCTCAACACTTTTGAAGGCTTGATACTGCATCTCTTCCAAGAGTTGAAAGGGTTAGGGATAGGTCAGTTTCACTACAACTCCCAGTTTTGCCAAACCCATGGTCAGATGCTGCCTCGCATCACCTGGCATGATGCCATGCGGCTATATGGGTCCGACAAGCCAGATGTACGGTTCGACATGCAGTTTGTTGAGCTGAATGATGTTGTCAAAAACCACGGATTCGCACTGTTTGACAATGCCGAATTGGTGGTAGGTATTTGTGCAAAAGGGTGCGCCGAATACACCCGTAAGCAGCTGGATGCACTGACCGACTTCGTCAAGCGTCCACAAGTGGGTGCTGGCGGCATGGTATATGTGAAATACAATGCCGATGGAACATTCAAAAGCAGCGTTGACAAATTTTACACCGCCGACGACTTGAAGGCTATTGCACAGCAATTCAACGCCAACCCAGGCGATTTGATGCTTATACTCTGCGGACCCGCCATGCGTACCCGCACACAGCTGTGCGCCCTCCGCTTAGAGATGGCAGACCAGCTCAACCTTCGCAACCCCAACCAATACGCTCCTTTGTGGGTGGTCGATTTCCCACTTTTGGAATGGGACGACGAAACCCAACGTTTCTATGCCATGCACCATCCTTTTACGGCACCAAAGCCAGAAGACGAGGCACTGCTCGACCAACCCGAACGTTGGGGCGACATACGCGCCAATGCCTACGATATGGTTATCAACGGTGTCGAAGCAGGTGGCGGTAGCATTCGTATTCACGACCGCACACTACAAAACAAGATGTTTCACACACTCGGCTTTACCGACGAGACCGCCTATGCACAATTCGGCTTCTTGATGGATGCCTTCACCTATGGAGCACCACCTCATGCTGGTCTGGCATTCGGATTCGACCGCTTGTGCTCGCTATTCGGAGGCGTCGAGACCATCCGCGACTTTATCGCATTCCCCAAAAACAACAGCGGCCGCGATGTGATGAGCGGTAGCCCATCGCCTATCTCTAACGACCAACTTGATGAGCTGCAAATTGTATTAAAGAAATAGTCTCTATATATAATACCAAATTGCTATACTTTCATGTTAGTATAGCAATTTGATTGTTTCAAATCATCAAAAGACATGAAACCCATTCATTTTGTATCAGCCGATGAGGCAGTAAAGGTGGTTAAAAGTGGCGACCACATACATTTCAGCAGTGTATCGAGTTTTCCGCAGGTGCTTGCCGAGGCGTTATGCCGTCGGGGCGACAATGGCGACTTGCGCAATGTACGCATTCACCATCTGCACACCGAGGGTCTTGCTCCCTATACCGATGAGAAATACAATGGTGTGTTTTTTTCACAATCGTTTTTTGTAGGCGCCAACGTACGCAAAGATGTTCAGGCTGGATGGGCAGACTATATACCCATCTTTTTGCACGAGACGCAATCGTTATACCGCCGTGGAATCATTCCCTGCGATGTGGCTATGATACAAGTATCAGAGGTTGACAAGCATGGCTATGTGTCTCTCGGGACGTCGGTCGATGCCACCTTGGCTGCTATCGAGTGTGCCAAAACCGTAGTGGCGGTGATGAACAAAAACGTGCCCCGTGCATGGGGCAACGCCATCATACCCGCCGACTATGTAGATGTATGGGTCAAACACGATGCACCGTTGATAACCGTAGAACCAACCACACCCAGCGATATCGAGATGCAGATTGGACGGCATGTGGCATCGCTGATTGACGATGGCGCCTGCCTGCAGATGGGAATTGGATCTATCCCCAATGCTGTATTGGCTCAGTTAGGCAATCATAAAGACTTGGGCATTCATACCGAGATGTTCTCCGATGGCATATTGCCCTTGGTTGAAAAAGGCTGCATCACGGGCGCCAACAAGCGCTACCGCCGTGGACGTATTGTTTCGACCTTCTGCATGGGGTCGCAACGCTTATACGATTTTATCGACGACAACCCAGGTGTTTATATGATGGATGTCAAATACACCAACAACCCACAACTCATAGCCCGCAACCCCAAGGTATGCGCCATCAATTCAGCCTTACAAGTGGATATCACTGGGCAGGTGTGTGCCGATTCGATAGGCACCAAGTTTTACAGCGGTGTGGGCGGACAGATTGACTTTGTAGATGGTGCTGCCCTGAGCGAAGGTGGCAAAGCTATCATTGCCATGCCATCGGCTACCGCCAAAGGGGTGAGCAAGATTGCTCCTACCCTTATGGAAGGGGCTGGCGTGGTAACCACTCGCAACCATATCCACTATCTCGTAACCGAATACGGCACCGTGGATCTTTATGGCAAAAGCCTGCAAGAACGAGCCAAACTCATCATAAGCATCGCACATCCCAGCGCTCGTGAGATGCTCGACAAAGCTGCTTTCGACCGGTTCGGTCCTCATTTCCATTCTGCATCATTCTGATAGGCTCCCCCCCCCTATAGTTGAGATCTACCGCCAAATATATCAAGTCATCACTTCCTGTGACATTAGTGGCATGCTATCTTGCCGCTAATGTCATGGCTGTGCGACTTATCTCGGTAGGCAGTGTAACACTGTTTGATGCTGGCACGCTAATATACCCCTTCACTTACCTGATAGGCAACGTGCTGACCGACCTATATGGGTTCCGAACCACACGCAGGGTTATCTTTCAGGCTTTCTTCTGCGAGATGCTGTTCACCTTTATCTGCTGGGTCGCTACTTTGCTTCCCTACCCCATCGAGAATGCCGAGATGGCAGAAGCCTACGCTCATGTATTTGGATTTGTGCCACGCATTATGGGCGCCTCGCTGTTTGCATTCCTATTAGGCGAGTTGACCAATGCTTGGATTTTTCAAAAGATCAAAAAACGCACACAAGGCAAACACCTGTGGGTTCGCACCATCGGAAGCACCCTATGTGCCTGCATACTCGATACTGTAGGGTTTGTCTTGATAGCCTTTGTCGGCATAGTCCCCACACAATCTATCATAAGTATGATACTTATACAGATAGTTGCTAAGCTGACTATCGAGATATGTGCCTCCACCCCCGCCGCCTACGCACTGTTAGGCTACCTCCGCAAGCAGCTGAAATAACTCCGAATTACAGAGTCGCAAAGGAATCTATATCACCAACAGCCTCAACCTTCTCAAATATACAAGCCGCCCATCTGTAGGCTATACAGATGGGCGGTATTGCATAAAGCTGCTCGTTCTAACTGAACTGACACGCTCTTAGTTGCGCTTGCCATGATTGCCATCACGACGAGGGCCACGGTCGCCATCGCGGCGCGGACCACGGTCGCCATCGCGGCGCGGACCACGTGGAGCAGGCTTTTCCTCCACATAACCCTCAGGTTTAGGCAGCAAAGCACGACGGCTGAGTTTCAACTTGCCACTCTTCTCGTCAATCGCAGTGAGTTTGACATCAAACTCATCTCCCACATTGACCAATCCCTCGAGCGACTCAGTCCTTCCCCATTGGTATTCACTGATATGCATCAACCCCTCTTTGCCTGGGAGGAATTCCATAAAGGCACCAAATTCAACCACGCTTACCACCTTGGCATGATACACATCGCCAACCTCTGGCACCGTACAGATATCTTTAATCCATTTAAGGGCTGCCTCGATATTTGCCTTATTGGGCGAAGCAATATCCACAACACCATGTTCGCCATCTTCCTCGATATTGATAATGGTGTCGGTCTCAGCCTGTATTTTCTGTATCACCTCACCACCTTTGCCTATCACAGCACCGATAAAGTCTTTGGGTATCAGCAGCTGCTCTATGCGAGGCACAAAGTCTTTGTAGTCCTCACGAGGCTCGGCTATAGTTTCTTGGATATGGTTGAGGATATGGATACGACCCTGACGGGCTTGCTCCAAAGCCTTTGCCAATACTTCATAACTCAAACCATCCACCTTGATATCCATCTGGCAGGCGGTGATACCATCGCGGGTACCCGTAACCTTGAAGTCCATGTCGCCAAGGTGATCCTCGTCGCCAAGAATATCACTAAGCACAGCCCACTTGTCGCCTTTCGAAATCAAACCCATGGCAATACCTGCCACTGGCTTGCGAATCTTGACACCTGCATCCATCAACGCCAAGCATCCTGCACATACCGTTGCCATCGAACTGGAACCGTTGCTTTCGAGGATATCGCTGACCACACGGATAGTATAAGGACATTCGTTCTCGGTAGGAAGAACCTCTTTGAGTGCGCGCCATGCCAGATGGCCGTGACCCACCTCGCGGCGGCTCAAACCTCTGTTGCCCTTCACCTCGCCTGTTGCAAAGGCTGGGAAATTGTAGTGGAGCAAGAACCGACGCTTACCCTCTATCACAGCTCCATCTATAGTCTGCTCGTCCAACTTGGTTCCAAGCGTTACAGTGCTCAACGACTGGGTCTCGCCACGCGTAAAGATAGCGCTACCATGCGCACTTGGCAAATAACTCACCTCGCTCCATAACGGGCGGATTTCGTCAAGCTGACGACCGTCCAGACGCGTACGCTCGTTAAGCACCATGTCGCGCATAGCCTCACGCTCGGTATCATGATAATAACGGTCTATCATGAACTTCACATCGTCCGTCAACGTCTCCTCGGTATAGTTGGCTTCGATAAACTCTTTCTTGATATTCTCAAAACCCTCTTCGCGCTGATGCTTGTTGGCTATACCCTGCTTGCTGAAATCGTAACATTTCTGATATACTGCATCGCGCACGCGTTGACGCAACTGCTCGTCGTTGATTTCGTGGCAGTACTCACGCTTTTGGGTAGCGCCCGCCGCTACGGTGAGTTCGGCTATCGCACGGCACTGAATCTTGATAGCCTCATGCGCAGCCTTCAAAGCACCCAACATCACCTCTTCGCTCACCTCTTTCATCTCGCCTTCCACCATCATTATATTCTCCTCCGTGGCAGCCACGATAAGGTCAAGGTCGGCGCGTTCTATATCCTGCATCGGCGTGTTGATAACATACTTGCCATCAAGATAGCTGACCCGCACTTCGCTTACCGGCCCCTCAAATGGGATATCGCTTACCGCCAAAGCCGACGCAGCAGCCAAAGCCGCCAACTGGTCGGGCATCGTATTGGCATCGCCACTGATGAGTGAAATCTGAACCTGGACTTCCGCATGAAAATTGCTCGGGAAGAGCGGACGCAACGCACGATCTACCAAACGAGCTATCAAAATCTCATGCTCGCTGGGACGTGCCTCACGCTTGAAAAAGCCTCCCGGAAACTTGCCCATGGCAGCATATTTCTCCTGATAATCAACAGTGAGCAGCATAAAATCAACGTTCTCACCTACCTCCCGTTTTGAACACACTGTTGCAAGAAGCATCGTGTCGTTCATGCGCACCACAGCGCTACCATCGGCCTGTTTAGCCAATTTCCCAGTCTCTATCTCGACCATGCGGCCATCGCCGAGGTCAAATTTCTTTGTGATAATGTTCATATTGTAATAATGTAAAATTTTCGTTTGTATGTATTCCTGCGGCCTCTTTTGAAAAAAGACACCCGGGAAGGCCCGAGTGTCTCAACCTTAAACCAATAAAAGTTATGAAAAACCAATAACTTATTTTCTCAAACCAAGCTCCTTTACGATAGCACGATAACGCTCAATGTCGATATTCTTGAGATAATCGAGCATACGACGACGCTTTCCAACCAAACCTACCAATGCACGCTCACTTACTTGGTCTTTCTTATTCTGCTTCATAAGCTCGGTAAGATGCTTGATGCGATAGGTGAAGAGTGCTATCTGAGCCTCTGCGCTACCACTATCGGTAGCTGACTTGCCATATTTGGCAAAAATCTCTTGTTTTTTTTCTGTTGAAAGATACATTGTATGATTTTTTTATTGTTTGTAAGCAATACTATTCACACCAACTCCACTCCATTTCAAGCATATCATATTGTCAATCAGCGCAAACAACCACACCATTTAGAAATGCATTCGGCTTACAAAGATACAACGAATAATTGAATCAGCACCCATATTCTCAAAAAAAAATGCAATTTTAACATTTATTCAGAATTTTAGCAAGCCTGTTTTCCAACTAATCACCCATTGCAAGGCGGTTTTTGTGGCAATTATTGACAACATTCTACCACCTACCTCATTTTTTGTGTATCTTTGCATCACGAAATATATCTACACTTAAAAACATGAAGATTAAAAAGCTTACCATCCTCATAGCCTTAATACCATTACCTTTTTTTGCCCAAACCGACACCGTAAGGTGGAAAGCTCAATGGATTGGTGCCCCTTGGCAAGACGAGACTTGCCCCATGGAGCTCAACCCACTGATGCCTAACGCTCGTGTGGCACCTGAATTTCAATATTCTTTCGCCATTCGCAAACCAGTAACCCACGCTATGCTACATACGTCTGGATTAGGCTTTGCCGATGTTCATATCGATGGCCACAAGATTGGAGACGAGGTGTTATGGCCCAACGAGACGTCTTACGGCCATCGTCCCAACCTAAATCACTTTTTTATTGCGATGGACGATAGCGCATGGCGCAACTTTAGAGTATTTTATCTATCACACGATGTAACTTCATGTCTTTCGATTGGGGAACATCGGCTGACGGTATTGTTAGGCAACGGCTTATATGCTCCAAGCAACCAACGGTGGGTGGGTGCCTACGGGTCGCCCCGCCTTCTGTGCCAACTCAATATAACCTATACCGATGGCACGGCCGACACGTTCTATACCAGTCCTCAATGGGATGTTCGCCAATCACATATCATCGACAACGACCTTTTTGCTGGTGAGATTTATGATGCCACCTTTGAGTCGCCTTGGCAAAAAGCTGCCTCTCGAAAAGCCCCAGATGGGCACCTGATGGCTCAAGATGGTCCTGCCGACCGTATTCTTACACGCTTGTCGCCCGTGAGCATCACGCCCCTGAACAACGGAGACTATCGCGTAGATTTTGGCGACTACATTACTGGATGGATTCGTCTAACTGGTATTTGCGCCCACAAAGGCGACAGCATCAGCATCGACTTTCCTACCGAATGCAACTGCAATGGCACCTACCTATACATAGCCAGCGGCAACAAGCCAGAATCGTATGCACCGCGGTTTACTTGGTACACATTTCGATATGCTATCATACACGGATGGCATGGTCCGCTCACTCCCCACCATATCACAGCCGAAGAGGTTCGTAGCGATGTGCTGCAAACTGGCCATTTTGCATGTTCCAACCCACTGCTCAACCAAATCAATGCCCTATGGTGCCGAACGCTAAAGGACAACATGCACTTGGGTGTGGTTACCGACTGCCCGCACCGCGAGAAAGGCCCTTACACAGGCGATGGTCAGGTGGCTTGCGTGGCAGCCATCCACAATTTCGACATGCACGGGCTATACTCAAAATGGATACGCGATATGGCCGACTGCCAAGACACTATCACAGGATATGTGCCCAATGGCGCTCCTTGGCACCCAGGATGTGGTGGTGGGGTTCCATGGGGCGCTGCAATATGTGTCATGCCATGGGAGGTGTACTGCTATTATGGCGATACCGCCATCCTGCGCAACAACTATGCCGCCATGTGTGGATATGTTCATTACCTGTCAAGGTGGCGCCAGCCCGATGGCAGCATATTACAACAGCTTACTCATGCCAGTGGCGAGCCTAACTATTGGATGAACTTGGGTGAGTGGTGCCCTCCTTACGCTCTGGTAAGCGAAAAGCTTGTCCACACCTACTATCTGTGGCGATGCGCCAAAAACACTGCCAAAGCCGCCAAAGTATTGGGCGATTCTGCCCGACAAAACGTATTCGATTCAATTGCCAACCAGACCGCTTCAATTTTTGACCACCTTTTCTACCATCACGGCTGTTTTCAAGACGCCTCGCAAGGCACTGGCAGCGGCGAAGGCTACGGCACTGGCACTGGCGGAGGCAAAGGCAACGGAGCCAATATCTTTGGCAGCGCACTGACTATCGAACACAATGGACTGACCCACCTACCCTCTGCGCGACGCAAGGCTATGGCGGCTGCTATCCTTGACGAATTGCAGTCCAACCAATACCACCTAAACACAGGCATCTACGGCACCGCACTGCTATTTGATGTACTTTGCGACCTTGGTATGGCAGAAGAGGCTTATCGTGTGATGACACAACGTACGTTTCCAAGTATCGGCTATTGGTTAGAGCAAGGCGCACAGACATTCTGGGAACAATGGAATGGGCAAGACTCCCACAACCATCCTATGTTTGGGAGTGCTCTCGTTTGGCTTTATCGCCGTGTGTGCGGCATGCAGATAGACCCTGATGCGCCAGCTTACAAGCACATAATACTGCGCCCCACTCCCGTAGGCGACCTCACCTGGGCATCGTATAGTACCATTACACCGTTCGGACTTGCCTCTATCCGCTGGGAGAAGTCACAGAGCGGGAAGCTAACCATCCACACCACGATTCCAAAAGGCTCATACGCCACACTCTATCTGCCTGGCGCCCAACAACCCATCACGCTGATCGAAGGCACCCACACCGTCACACAATAAACAAAAAAAACAGAAGACCGCACCATGAGGTGCAGCCTTCTGAATATATCTCAACAAAGTGATAACAGTGACGACTACTAATGTCTCTTCTCTTTGATACGGGCTTTCTTGCCCGTGAGGTCGCGAAGATAGAAGATGCGAGCACGACGCACAGCACCATGCTTGTTGACATCAATCTGCTCGATGAAGGGACTTGCAAAGGGGAAGATACGCTCTACACCTATGCCGTTAGCAATCTTACGAACAGTAAAAGTCTCGGTTGATCCACTTCCGCTGCGTTGCAATACAACACCCTGGAAGTTCTGGATACGCTCTTTATTTCCTTCACGGATTTTGTAGTGGACAGTGACGGTATCGCCAGCCTTGAATTCGGGAAACTCTTTGCGTTCCACCAGATTCTCTACATATTGCATTAATTCATTTTTTCCCATGACAATGATTTTTTATCGTGATTCATGATTCGTATATTTGTCTCACCGAGAGGCAACAATGTGCATCGGCAACAAATGGCTACGTCTTGTAAAATAGGCAATGTTATTTCACCGAATTTACAACAGCGGCAAAAGCCTGAGGATTGTTCATAGCCAAATCGGCAAGAACCTTGCGGTTAAGCTCGATATTGTTTTTGTGGAGCTGACCCATAAAAACGCTGTAGCTGATACCATTGATACGGCATCCAGCATTGATACGGTTAATCCACAATGCGCGAAACTCTCTCTTTTTGGCTTTACGGTCACGATATGCATAAGTCTGACCCTTTTCCCACTAGTTTTTGGCTACTGTCCAAACATTTTTACCTCTGCCCCAATAACCTTTAGTGCGGTTGAGGATTTTTTTGCGGCGTGCTCTCGAAGCAACTGCGTTGACTGATCTTGGCATAATTTAATTTTTTTTCGTTTAAGCGCTTACCCGATGCTCATGCTGAATAATCATAATTGCACCAGTAAGACTTGAAGGCTTGAAACAATGGTTAATAACTCCTGTTTTGATTTGCTTTACGACAAAAGCATACGTTTTACGCGCTTCTCGTCATCTACGCTTACCAAAGCGGTATGATCAAGGTTGCGTTTTTGCGTGGTCTCTTTCTTAGTCAGGATATGACTATGATAAGCATGCTTTCTTTTGATTTTGCCGGTGCCCGTAAAAGCGAAACGCTTTTTGGCAGCGGCCTTGGTTTTCATCTTAGGCATTACTTTACTGTTTTTTTTGTGTTTGTTATACAAAAACGTTATCACTAACGTGTTGAGATTTTCTTGACGTTCAAACTACCAGACTACCATCTGAAGCCTACACGCTATCACTACTTCTTAGGAGCTATAATCATCAGCATCCGCTTGCCTTCAAGTTTGGGCATCGATTCTGGCTTTCCATACTCCATCAAGGCCTCCGCAAACCTGAGCAACTGCGTTTCACCCTGCTCTTTATACACGATAGCTCGACCTCTGAAAAACACATCCACCTTCACCTTATTGCCGTCTTGCAAAAAACGGATAGCATGCTTCAACTTAAAATCAAAATCATGCTCATCGGTCTGTGGACTAAGCCGAATCTCTTTGATGACAATCTTTGACGAGTTGGCTTTGCGCTCTTTCTCCTTCTTCTTCAACTCATAGAGATACTTCTGATACTCTATGATTTTACACACTGGAGGTGTTGCGGTAGGCGAGATCATAACAAGGTCAAGACCTTGATCATAAGCCAACTTAATTGCATCACGCGTGTTCATGATTACTGGCTCCATGCCTTCGCCTACTACGCGAACCATTGGTTCCTGTATCCGCTCATTAATCTTATGTTCGGGCTCTTTCTTGATAGGCCCTCTACTATGACCCTTTGTATTCGGGCCATTACTGGGTTTGAATGGTGCTGCCAATTAGCTAATAATTAGTAGTTAATATTATATTACATTACTTGGTTTATTTCTGACTCAACCAGTTTCGCAAAGTCTTGTGGCGTCATGCTTCCCAAGTCGCCCGCACCCTGACGGCGTACACTAATAGTGCCTTCGCCTATCTCTTTCTCGCCCAAGATAATCATAAAGGGGTATTTGGCCATCTCTGCATCACGGATTTTGCGACCTATTTTCTCGTCGCGCGTATCTATCGCACCCCTGAGATCCATCTGCTCCAGATTGCATTTCAACGCCTGCGCCTGCTCCACATATTTCTCGCTTACGGGCAAGATAATAAACTGATCGGGGGTGAGCCACAACGGGAATTTGCCACCCGTATGCTCTATAAGCACTGCGCAAAAACGCTCCATACTTCCAAACGGAGCTCTGTGTATCATCACCGGACGATGTTTTTGACCATCGCTCCCAATATATTCAAGATCAAACCGCTCTGGGAGGTTATAATCTACCTGGATGGTACCCAACTGCCAACGGCGTCCGATGGCATCTTTGACCATAAAGTCGAGCTTTGGCCCATAAAAAGCAGCCTCGCCCAATTCGACCTTGGCATTGATGCCTTTTTCGGCACACGCCTCTTTGATGGCAGACTCTGCCTTTGCCCAATTCTCATCAGTGCCCACATATTTAGTGGTATTCGATGGGTCGCGGAGCGAAATCTGCGCCTCCCACTGCTCGAAACTCAAAGCCTTGAAGATGATTTGTATAATCTCCATCACTTTGATAAACTCCTCTTTTACCTGATCAGGACGGCAGAATATATGCGCATCGTCTTGCGTAAACGAACGCACACGGGTCAAGCCGTGCAACTCACCACTCTGCTCATAGCGATACACCGTTCCAAACTCTGCATACCGCAAAGGCAAGTCCTTATACGAACGAGGTTCGTTCTTGTATATCATGCAGTGGTGTGGGCAATTCATCGGCTTGAGCAGATACACCTCGCCCTCCTCTGGAGTGGTAATGGGGCGAAAACTATCTTCACCATAGTGCTGCCAATGACCCGATGTTTCATACAGCACCTTGGCACCGATATGAGGAGTCATCACCTGCTGATAGCCATAACGGCGTTGTATCTTGGTAAGAAACTCTTGCAAGCGCAAACGCAACTCGGTGCCTTTAGGCAGCCAGATTGGAAGACCCTTGCCTACCGTCTCGCTGAACATAAACAGACCCAACTCTTTGCCTATCTTACGATGGTCGCGCTTTTTCGCCTCTTCCATCATGGCCATATACTCATCAAGCTCTTTCTTCTTAGGAAAACTGATGGCATACAGTCGCGTAAGCTGTGGACGATGCTCATCGCCACGCCAATAAGCACCAGCTATGTTGATCAACTTGACAGCCTTAATCGGGCTGAAATCAACCAAGTGCGGACCGCGACAAAGGTCGGTAAACGAACCGCTCTCATAAAACGAGATAGTACCATCTTCCAAACCCTCTATAAGCTCGACCTTGTATATCTCACCGCGGTCGGTAAACTCTTTGAGTGCCTCTGCCTTTGTAACATCCCGACGGACGATGGGCGTCTTGGCCTGAACCAACTCCTGCATCTTTTTCTCGATGGCAGGGAAGTCGTCGCTGGATATTTGAGTTGTTCCAAAATCTATATCGTAGTAAAAACCATTTTCTATAGCGGGACCGATACCAAATTTGATACCAGGATACAGTTGCTGAAGGGCGGTAGCCAAAAGGTGCGCGGAGGTATGCCAAAAGGTGCGCTTACCCTCCTCATCGTTCCATGTGAGGAGCTGCACTGAGGCGTCGCTATTTATAGGGCGATACAACTCAAGGATCTGATCATCGACTTTGGCTGCCAATACATTGCGCGCCAAACCTTCGCTAATGCTTTTTGCGATATCCAAGGCGGTAACGCCAGCCTGATACTGACGTACCGAACCATCTGGTAATGTGATATTTATCATAATTATATGCTATTGCAATCTCACAGTTAAAGACGTGCAAAGATACACTTTTTTATTGTATCGCAAACAGCATGAAAAAATATTCACACATATAATTGCAGCAAAGGTAACGCGAGATATGCTGGAGATGCTGAAAGTGCTGGAAACGCCAGAGAAACCAGACATTCCGGATATTCCGGATATTCCGGACATTCCGGACATTCCAGACATTCCGGATATTCCGGATATTCCGGATATTCCAGACATTCCGGATATTCCGGACATTCCGGACATTCCAGACATTCCAGAGAAGCCGCAACCTATAGAAACCTATAGCAATCTATCATTTTACGCTTCTTTTCTTTTAAAGGTTAGCAGCTTATCGCGGTAGTATTCATATTGTTTCCGCCGAGCCTCAATCTCGACAGGGAGCCCCTTGGAGAGGTCATTTACCAGAGCATCAAAGCGGTCAAGGATATTGACGATTCTTTCTTGCTCTTCTAATGAGGGGATAGGGATTGGAAAATCAAGAACTGCTTTCTTATCGCCTCTTGGCATTTTTGCTCCTTTTGCATAGTTCATATCATATTCAAAGAAAGCATTCGAAGATAATAAATGAAATAGAAATCGTGGGATTATCGCATTCTGCATTCGCTTAACAACCCTAACACATAAAACATCACCATTTGTTCCACCTGTTCTATCTGATTGCCATATTTTTTTAGGCAATGATATACTTGTTGGCACGACAAAATGTCACATAGACGTATATTTTGTCATAAAATCTTCATATACTTGAAAATGGCACGCATTTTGCGTATATATATTAGCAAAATGCACAAGTGTTATGATAGATTTCTCTCAGTTCGACAGTTTTTTCTCAATGGCAGACTACTTTTCGGATGACGAAATATGCAAGCGAACCATCATAGAATGCAGGTGGGGGTCTGGAGAATCGCAAGACGTGGTCTGTCCCTATTGTGGCAAGCATCTTTGCAGAATGTCAAAGAGCGGTAGATTCCACTGCACGGGCTGCAACAAGAACTTTTC
>JAGHVA010000027.1 GCA_018064565.1 Candidatus Colimorpha onthohippi | reverse complement strand
CGTCTTTAATCGCATCAACGGCAGCCATGGTGGCTGCTGGTATGGTCGAGATGCTGTCGTTGTAAAATCGGATGTTATGATAGCATCCGATATACTCCATGCGGTGGCGGAGCCCTTTGAATGTTTTTATTGACTGCTCAATCACATCGTCATCAACGCCCATCTATTGTGCTACCATTTTGGCAACGATTGCGTTAGAGCGATTGTGCAAGCCTTGCAGCGATGGTGAGTAGGGTATAGTTGTCGGTTCGAGTGTGGCAGTGTATGGTGATATCTGCGATGTGATTTGCTTGCGCAACTCTGAGATAAGATCTGTTAAATCAGGATTGTCGGCACAATAAAAGCAATGGTCGTTTTTGTATTGTTTTAGCGCTATGTTGAGTTTTGCCATCTTATAGCGCCTATAGCTGGGGTAATGGTCTAAATGCTCTTGGAACAAGTTAAGGAGAACGCTTATATGTGGTGCGCAATGGATGTTTTCGAGTTGATGGCACGAAAGTTCTGCTACGACGAGGGTTGATTCGGACATCTGAGGAATGATATCGAAGAGCGGAATGCCCATATTGCCAGCTTTTATTACGTTGGTAAACTGCTGGTCTGATTGGCGGGGAGATAGCGGTAGGCCATTTACGAGCATGTGGTTTATAAGCTCGGTGGTGGTACTTTTGCCTTTGGTGCCCGTGATACCTATGGTTTGATTATGATATACTTGTAAGAACAGGTCGCTTTGAGATGACACCTTATGTAACGGGCACACATCCGCAAAGACAGACATCGGAATTCCAGGAGACTTCAGTATGAGGTCGTAGTGTGGCGCAGCCGACTGGATATTGCTGTTCCCATCGGCTACATCAATATTTGCTGTGGGCAGCAACTTGCTTAAAAAAGTTTGGCTGCTGCGACCCTCACGGCCGTAGCCCGCTATCAGGATCTTTTTGCCATCCAATAGGATGTGCCAGTCGGACTCTTTGTATATCATAATAGAATTTATATGTCTGAGTCAAGAGCTTTGCGTATCAACATAATTTCCTGTAAGGATAGATTATGGCTGTCGCTAACCGAATTCAGAGGTACATCGTAATGGCTGTCGGGTTCAAAATCTTGTAGCAGAAGCGGCAAATGCTCCTTATATTTGCCTAAAGCAAGCCGCAAGGCAGTGTGAACCTCTGCAACAGTCCCTACACATTCAAATGGTTTTGTCGGCTCTACTCCTATCAATTGTCTGAATGCTAATGTCAAGTTTGTGTCGTCAAGAATATTTTCCCCAAAAATGGATTTTAACTTGTCGGGAGGCAAAAAGGGTGATAGTATGATAAAAGCAAAAAGACATTTAGGACATGCGCAGCACCAGATGTCTTGTTTGCTGCCTACATTGCAACTCTTGAATACCTGATGGTAAGCGGGGTATTGTGAGAACAACTTTGCAATTTGAAGTTCGGACAATGGCCGCAGAAAACTGAAATAATTGAATTGGGTGCCGATATAATTTCGTACATAAGTGCGAAAATCGTTCTCAAACTCTATGCTTTTCGAATATTGATGGTTGACAGTGCTGCCAACAATAGTAGATTCGTTGGCGCTGTTTTCGTTCGACAAGGCGATACTGCCTTTACCCGATAATGCGGCAATCAGTAGCGTATAGAAGGCGAGCATGGCAGAGAAAGGAGTGTGGCCATTCAAGGCTCCTTTGGCGTTGAGTTCTAATAAGAGCGGATGGATTGTGCGTTGAATCTCGATAAAATGGTTTCGATCAAAACCTGCTACCTTGCAGCATTCGATAGTTGCGCCACGAGGATTCATCACGACTGGCATAATAGGGTGTTGGCTGCGGAGCAATTCGAGTGTTACCACTGAGTCTTTTCCGCCACCTACAGGTACAAGATATTGCCTGCTGTCAATCTGGTCAAAATCGGCAACTGTCAGTGGTGTGCCCTCATTTGCGACAATCGTAACGAAGTCGTTGATGGATGTCGTGATTTGATTTACATAAAAAAATTCGCCCAGTCCATTCCAGTAGAGTTTCTTCCAAAAAGAAATTTGTTGGTCGGTTAGTGTGTGGGGAACGATGCGTATGATTGGTGGACAATAGGCTTTCCAATAGCTTATCAGTTCAATCATTCCAATGTTGAACACAAGTAGGTCTAACTGTTGTGTAGGAATGTTGAAATTCAGAAACGACCGGTTGGGAATAAAGGCAGTTGGCTCAAACCGCAGTTGTTGGTTGAGTTGAAACTGAAAAGCAATGTGCAGCCCATCGGGCTGCACATTATAGTGGTAACTTTGGTACACTAATTCCGGAAACATCATCCGAAAAGTGTTGAAGTTGCGTTGGTTATTCATCTTATTTGAGTACGAAACTTGTCTTGCCAATCTCATAGCCATTGGCATAAAGGGCTACCCAATAAAGGCCTGCTGGCATCTCGGTGCTTTCAAGTTTGCGCCATATCATGTTGACTTTACGACTATAGCCAGTGAACTCAATGTCTTGTTTGAGCGTGTACTGCATCGTGGTGCCATTCATGTCGAACGATTCTGGTGTACCGTTGCAGACCACACGGTTGTTGGCATTGGATATACGGGCATATATGCTGATTGTGCCAGGGTCAACAACATTGTTGTCGAGAATTTTGCATTCAATCTTGATGGCTGTTGTGTTGGATGCTTTGTCTGTCGCTTTTACGGTTACACCGCTAACGCTTTTGGCGGGGGTGATAACGAAATCGTTGGTTACAAGGATGCTTGCCAAAGCTACCTTCTGAGCCAGACGTTCGTTTTCGTTGGCGATAGTTTGTGCGTTGCGCTCATTGTCGGCGATATTCTCTTTAAGTTGGCTGTTTTCGTTGCGCAACTGCTCGTTCTCTGCGCGCAAGCGCTCAATCTCAGCAGCATAACTGTTGCAGAGCTCTTGCAGTGCCTCCAGTTTCTGATTTACCGAGCCTTTGGTGCTCATAATCTTCTCGGCGGACGTGTTCGATACCTGCACATTGCCAGCACTTGCTTTCATTTTTTCGAGCTCAACATTCTTCTCTCTTAATTCGGAATTCAATCCATCAATCTCGTTCTGCTGGTTGATGACTTGCTGTTGCAGTGCCGCAATTTGAGTAGAAAGGTCTGCGCTCTTGTCTGAAATATTGCTCTTAATAGGCTCGGCTGCACCGTTAGCATTGGTTGCTTTGAGCTCCGCTATCTTTGAGTCGCGTTCAGCCAACTGCTGATTCAGCATGCTGATTTTGTTTTCAAGTTGGGCAGTTTTGGTCTGCATAGCAGCCATCTCCGATTCAAGTTGGGCAGTCTTTGCCTCGGCGTCATTGTCGTTAGCGTTGTTTTGCGACTTGAGCGAGGTTAACTGATCTTGAAGCGTCTTGTTTTGTGATTGCAATGTAGATACTTGACTCTCCAGATTTGTTACTTGTTTGCGGTATTTTGCAACTTGAGCATCGTTGTTAGATACGGTTGCTGCGGCACCTGCAGACACTTGCTTTTTGAGATCGGTTACCTGTTGCTGCAATTTGGTGATTTGGGCATCCAACTCGTTGTTTTTAGTGGTAAGAGAGTTGTTCTTGCCCGAATACTCCTTGTTTTGGCTGGTCAATGTTGAAATGCGACCATTCAAATCACTGATTTGCGCATTGAGGGTTTTAATCTGATTTTCCTGTTTGCCAATTTTTGTCTGCAAATCAGATACCTGCTTTTGAGCCTTTGCATCGGAGGAGGCACTTACATTCCCGCTGGTCTTTGCGTCCTTCTGCAGTTGCGCCAGTTCTTTGGTCTGTTTGGATAACAACTCCTGCAAATTCTTGATTTGATTCTCTTTTGCTTGGACTGCCTTCTGTAATTTTGAGATTTCTCCGTTGTTGGCAGAACTGCCGTTACTGGCTTTTGCGCTGCGAAGTTGAGCAAGTAAACTCTGAATCTCCTCTGCTTGGGCATTGATGGTGCTGTCTTTGGCAGAGAGCGTGCCAGTAAAATCGGAACTTTCGGATTTTAGGCGCTCATATTGCAGCATAATGCTGTCTAAACGCTCTTGAAGTTCAGTAATTTCTTCGTCTGTCACCTGTTCCCGGTTGCAGGATACCAATAGTCCAGAGACCAGTACGGCGAATGTTAACAACTTGAAAAATAGGTGTTTGCTCATTTTTTATATGCTTATTTTAGATGTTAATTGCTTGTTTGATGCTCATTTTTTAAATTGCAAAAGTACATATTTTTTTTGAAAAACAAGATTTTTGGTTAATTTTTTGTTTATAAAGTGTGAATAACGATGTTTTTTTTGTTATTTTCGAGTTGAAAAATATATTCCAAAGTGATTGCTGTCATGGCTTTTGTTTCCTCCAAGGGGGAGGACTATTCGGTTATCAACTGTAGGTATTGTTCTTCATTGATGATTGTGGTTCCAAGCGATTCAGCTTTTTTGAGTTTTTCGGGTCCCATTTTTTCTCCGGCCAGCAGATATGTGGTTTTAGAGCTGATGGAGCTGCTGACTTTTCCTCCATGCTGTTCTATGCTGGATTTTATCTCATCGCGTGAGAAGTGTTGAAAGGTGCCACTTACCACAAACGTAAGGTCTTTTAATTTTTGACTGGTATTTTCGTCGTTGATTATGGCCATCTGCAATCCTGCTTGTTGCAATTTTTGGATGATTTCTTGATGGTGTGGGTCTGCGAAATAATCGACTATAGCTTGGGCTGTTACATCTCCGATGTCATCCACCTGCATCAAATCAGACAAGGTGGCGTTGGCCACTGCTTCCATACTTTTGAAGTAGCGTGCGATTTTTTTTGCTCCTACTTCGCCGACGTAGCGGATTCCTAATGCAAAAAGTACGCGTTCAAAAGGAATTTGTTTCGAATTATGGATGGCTGCAAGGATGTTGTCGGCACTCTTGTCTTGCAAAGAAGTGCCTTCGCATCCTGAGAGCCCGACGAGTTGTTCGCGCTGAATGTAGTATAGGTCAGCCAGGTCGTGTATGATGCCAGCGTCTAACAGTATTCGCAATCGTTCGGTTCCCAGGGTGTCGATATTCATAGCCTTTCGACTCACAAAGTGTTCCAACCGTCCTAACCGTTGTGGTGGACAATGATCTTGATTGGGGCAGTAATGGCCAGCCTCACCGTTGGCGCGAACCAACAATGTCCCGCATTCAGGACAATGGGTGATGTATTGGATTCTCGGTGTGTTTGGCTGACGTTTCTCGATATCTACGCCTACAATTTTTGGTATGATTTCTCCACCTTTTTCAATAAGTAGGTAGTCGTTTTCGTGGATGTCGAGCGATTGGATGAAGTCTGCGTTGACCATTGTGGCTCGTTTTACAATGGTGCCACCCAGACTGACTGGTTGGAGGTTGGCTACAGGTGTTATTATGCCAGTGCGCCCCACTTGATAGCTGATGCTCAGCAATGGAGTGCTTACGCGTTCGGCCTTGAATTTATAGGCTATGGCCCATCGTGGACTTTTGGCGGTTAGTCCCAACTCGTTCCATAGTGGTACTTGGTTGACCTTGATTACGATGCCATCAATGCCGAAAGGAAGGTCCCAACGGGCGGTGTCCCAGTAGTCAATAAAAGCTTTGATTTCGTGTATGTCGGAACATTCTTTCAGGTAGGGTTGTACTCGGAATCCCATCTGTTTGGCGGCTTCTAATCGTCCAGAATGAGTGTTGTAGGATTGTGGTACAACAGCCGATTCGGGTACCATCATAAAGTACATGCAAAACATCAGCTTCCGTTTGGCACATTCGGCTGAATTTTGTAGTTTTAAACTTCCTGATGCAGCGTTTCGTGGGTTGGCAAACGGCTCGTCGCCATCTGCTATACGTTGTTGATTGAATGCTTGGAATGCCTCGAAAGGGTACACTACCTCTCCGCGAGCCTCAAAGTCATCAGGATATTGTCCGTACAGTTGCAAGGGTATTGTAGGTATGGTGCGTGCATTGGTGGTAATATCATCGCCAACGGTGCCGTTGCCACGTGTTACAGCCTGAACCAGTTGTCCATGTTTGTAGGTTAGACCGATAGCTACTCCATCGTATTTCAGTTCGCAAGTGTAGCTGAAGGGCTTGTTGCCCAGCAGTCTTCGTGTTCGAGACTCAAACTCTTCGATTTCTTCGATCGAGTAGGTGTTGCCCAAAGAGAGCATCGGAAACCGGTGTGATACTTGCTTGAAGTTTTTGTTTATCTCTCCGCCTACGCGTTGTGTTGGAGAGTTAGGCTTTGCAAGGTCGGGATACATCCGTTCAAGACTTATCAACTCGGCGAGCAATTGGTCAAATTCGAGGTCGCTAACAAGCGACCTGTCGTTCATATAATATTCGTAGTTGTACTGGTTGATGAGTTTGGTGAGTTCGTCAACACGCTGTCGTTCGGATTCGTGATCCTGATAATTGAAGAGATTGGTCATAACTCAATATGATAAGTCCATTCTATAAAATCAATATGGTCGTAATGTAGCTTCATCGCCACACCTATCCGTTGGGTTGAGGTGATGTTGTAGTATAGTCCAACCCGTTCGTAGTATTGTTCCCAATTCTGTTTGTAATAACCCAAATAGTGTGCGCCTGCCAGCCTGAGCGACAAGTTGCCCCAATGTATTTCGCCAAAGGCTGATAGGGCAGGGTAGGCAGGCCATTGGTGGTCGGGGGCTGTGATAGTGTGCGAGAAATTGTAACTCACGTCAAAACTGGCACCATACGAATAGCATGGGTGCACATGTCGAATGATACCCGCTTGCAGTGTGTAGGCAAAATAATACTTGTAAACATAATCGAACGATCCGATGTCGTCTTCGCGTCGCATCACGGCTCCAGGTGCAATGCTGATAAAGGGTCTGGTAGAACGCTCAAACTGTGGCTCGGTATCGGGTTGAACGAGGTTGTTGCCAGTTGGTTTATGATGCGATGGAAACTTGTATCCTAACTCCGCTTGTACGAAATTTAGTCCGTGATTTGGCTTGTACAGATATCCATTGGAGGCATGCACAATTTTCAGTGCGACGAACGCTGATGGGTTGCTGCTGTGGCTGAATGGGAAGTAGTAGGTTAGTCCGCAATTGATGAGGCAGTTGAGATAAGAACCGATGAATATGTTTTCGTCAAGGTGGCTGCGTTGGTTAGGGTTGGTGAAAAATGAGAACCCGAGACTGTAGGTGAAGTGTAGCTGTTTCCAAAGTTGGAAATCCAGAGCTCCTGCCAGTTCTATCCGTTCGCCTACAATTGAGTTGGCGATATGGGCGTAGGCAGCACGGACTCCAAAACTGGGTTGGTGCCAATATTTTTTCCAATAGGCGTTAGTGTCCGTCTGCCACCATGCAGCCATGTCGATTCCTATGGTGGGGGTGAACTGCTGATAGCGTGATCCATTGACGGGTATGACACGTCCAGCCGTAAGTGCAGCACTATAGTGTGAGGGTTGTGCGTGTGGCTGTGTATGAATGCTGAATAGCAGCAAGAACACTATCCATATATGTGGGTAGGATTTCATATAGTATCAGGTTAGTTGTATATGACCTATGAAATTGATCGAAACTGGCCCTATCAAGTGTATGTTGGTGTAAGCATTGTCTGTTTGCTGAAAAGATACATCGAATTTTCCTCCGCGAGTGCAGATATTGCCATTGCCAGTAACAACAGCACAAGCTGTTACACCAGTGCCGCACGACCATGTTTCGTCTTCAACCCCACGTTCGTAGGTCCGGACGCACAATGCATGGTCGCTGTTTGTCTGGATGAAATTGACATTGGTGCCTTGTGGAAAGTATTTGAGGAGGTTTCGGATTCGACGACCTTGAGAGACTACATCTGTGTGGTCGAGGTCGTCAACGGCTTGCACAAAGTGGGGCGATCCAGTATTTAGAAACCATCCGTCTATCATTAGGTCTTTGTCAACAATGTGCTGTATAGTGCTGGTCGCTATGTCGCACATTTTAAGGTCAACAATCCCGTTTTGAAGTAAGCTGTCCCACTTGACTATGGTTGCTGAGTGCGCCCCATCGGGCCCCCAAAAGCGGTATTGGCCGCCTATTTGAGGCTGGATTCCGATGAGTTGTGCGAACATCGTGATGCAACGGCCTCCATTGCCACACATTGAGGCCTCTCTTCCATCGCTGTTGTAGTAGTGCATCTCAAAATCGTAAGGAGTATTTGCCTGGTGTAGC
This sequence comes from Candidatus Colimorpha onthohippi, assembly GCA_018064565.1. Classification (GTDB taxonomy): domain Bacteria; phylum Bacteroidota; class Bacteroidia; order Bacteroidales; family P3; genus Colimorpha; species Colimorpha onthohippi. The sequence continues at coordinate 3,613 of JAGHVA010000027.1, read as the reverse complement.
GTCATCAACCCGTCGGCACCTATACCGAACCGCCGGTGGCATAGATGGGCAATCTGCTGTTGAGTGAGCGTAATCGCTTCAAACCGAGCATCGAGGAGGATGAAGTCGTTGCCCGCTCCATTCATTTTATAGAATTTGAGTGTTGTCATTGTCTTGAGTTGTATCTGCTTGACGGAGGTTATGTCGTTTTCCGTTTCAGGATGGCTACAAGAATTGAGGTGATTATGATGGAACAGAATATTACCGCATAGGTTACCTCTTTGATGAATGTTGCACCAGGTATCACGGTGTAGCCCATCGTATTGTTTACTTGTTCGGGCATGGTGGCTAATATGGCAGAAGCAAGCCCTTTGGGTGTCATGATGCTTACAACTATCCGCTCATAACGAGATTGTCCGCGACCAGTGGCAAGTGCTACAGCACAGCGGGTACCAAATATTACTATTGTGATAACCAATCCGAAAAGCAGTGTGTCGAAATGTGTGAAGGGTATGCAGATGCCGATATATACAAAGAAAAAAGTCTTTAGGATAAATACAATTTCTTTGTAGAAACTTTTTTCATCGCGTCTAAGTGCGTGCATCTGGTGTATTCCGTGGCGGTTATGATGCTGTTTGTTATCCAGCCACCGAGTGATGGTGAATTGTGAAAAATAATGAGGGTTTCCTAACACGATGCCAAATGCTAATGCAGCGATTGAACCATTGTAGCCTAATGTCTCAACCAATCCATAGATGATAAACATCAATGCAGGTGTTAGAAACATAGACTGTTGTAGTTTGCGAGCATGGTAAAGCAGATGGCTCCATATCACGCCAACCACAAGACCCAATCCTGCGGAAAGGAGGAATGAAAACAGTATGGGGCCTAAGATGCCAGCTGGGTTGACCTTCCCAAGTTTCATTCCTTCGATGATGGCCCAAGTGAGGATGATGCAGATTACAGCGGAGAGTGCGGACTCCAACGATAGAATGGTGCGAAGTTTTGAGCTGACCTGCATTTGGTTTATTAGTGGGATTACTACGGCAGCCGCAGTTCCAGAAAGCATGACGCCCAGCAGCATCGCACTGCTCCATGCTAATCCTAATAAGGTGCAGGTGATTGTAACGGTAGCGGTAATGGCTAATATTGACAGGAGCATGATGCGAACCATGCCGCGCCAATACCGGCGTACATCGCTCAGCCGCATGTCAACACCGCTATCAAATAGAATAAAAAGCAGAGTAAAAGAAGATAGGATTCCTCCAGCCTGATCTAATAATGATGGCGTTACCCATTGTAAAATTGGACCGACAAGTACACCGACAGCCATCAGCAGTAAGATGTCGGGAACTCGCCAGCGGCTAAAGAATGCCGCAAACAAGTGAGCGGATATGATAAGGATTCCGATAAATATGAATAGAGACCCCATGTGGTAGAGGATAATGGCTAATAGTCAATGTCGGTGAATAATTTGCGCAACAATGCCAGATTAGGGTTTGTTTCCAGCATGGTGGCGTATTTCTCCTGTGGGGCATAGGGATTTATCACTTCTTGTTTTACAGTCTTCACTATTACGGTGTAGTTGAGGTCTGGATTTCCAATATGTTGACGCAAAAACTCCAGAACGCGTAGTGCCATAGGCTTAAAGTCGTTGTCAAAAAATACGTCAGAGGTTACCAACCGAATCGTGTTTGGCTTTTCGGGATCTAACATAACCTCGACATTCTGCAGCAGCGATGGCAGTTGGGGTAGTGGCTCCGTCAATGCGGCAATCATCTCTTTCCAGTAGGCTTCGACAGTCTCTTGTGTGAGAGGAACGCTTTCGACAGTTTGAATGGCGACTTGTTGTATGTGATTTGGTTTGATAGATATAACGCCAGGAATTACGGGTGGCAGACCTTGTATTTTGTGAATAGGAGTCTCTGCCATTTCAGACGTGGGAGGTGTGGTGGCTGGTTTTGTCTCATCTTGATTTGGCGTCGTGCTGGCAGGCTGTGGGGCAATTGCATCAGCAGGCTGTGATACAACCACATCCGCAGGTATTTTTGCCAGCGGCGGCCGATTGGGGGTTATATGTTCCGCATGAGGCGATCTTGCTATCTAACCCGCAGCAAGTTTCATAAGTGCAACCTCAACAAAAAGCCGTTTGTTGCCCGCCTCTTTGTACTTGAACTCGTAGTCGCTGGCAATGTTTAGGTACCATAGCAGCGCAGGAAGTCCACAGGCAGCGGCCTGCTCACCATATCGGGGTCTGTAATTGTCGCTTACGTCCAGTAGCGTGTGGGTGGCAGGGTCCAATGCTACCATCAAGTTGCGCAAGTGCTCGGTTAGTCCAGTTAGAAAATGTTGAGCATTAAGCCCTCTGTTTGCGATGTCTTCATAGATGAGAAGCGACTGCGCTACGTCATTGCGCTGAAAACAATCCACAAGTTTGAAGTAATAGTCGGCATTCAACACATTAAGGTTCTCGCAACAACTGTCTAAAGTAAGGTTGCCTTGTGTGAAACTGACTAATTGATCGAAAGTGGAGAGCGCGTCGCGCAAGCCTCCTTCAGCATGACGGGCGATGAGTTGAAGTGCATCTGGCTCATATTGAATCCCCTCTTGTTGGGCAATATATTCCAAGTGGTGGACGATGTCTGACACTTGGATGCGTTTGAAGTCAAATACTTGGCATCGAGAGATAACAGTAGGGATAACTTTGTGCTTCTCGGTAGTGGCAAGGATAAACTTGGCATACGAGGGTGGCTCTTCAAGGGTTTTCAGAAAAGCATTGAAAGCTGCGGTGGAAAGCATGTGTACCTCATCGATGATGTAGATTTTGTACTTTCCAGCTTGTGGGGGTATATATACCTGCTCGATGAGCGATCGGATAGCTTCCACACCATTGTTTGAGGCGGCATCAAGCTCGAAGATATTCATGGAGACCATGTTGTTGAACGAGCGGCAACTCTCACATTCGTTGCAGGCTTCGGTGTCGGAGGTGATATTAGTGCAGTTGATGGTTTTGGCGAGAATGCGGGCGCATGTGGTCTTGCCTACGCCTCGCGGGCCACAAAACAAGAATGCTTGAGGTAGTTGATTGCTTTGAATGGCATTTTTGAGAGTGGTGGTGATATGTTGTTGACCAACCACGCTGGCAAATGTTGACGGGCGATACTTGCGGGCAGAAACGACGAATTGATCCATGCGAAAAAATATTTGAATGGTGGCAGTTGTTTTGCGAAGAATGATGTAGCGTGCTGAATATTAGAAGGAAGACAGAGCGTACATTACAATAATCGCTATTGCAAAGGTACATTTTTTTTTGTAACAGCTGAAATGCACATCAAACCTTCGTTCATTTGGGGGGGCTTGTTTGCTAATGGATAAATTAGTGATCGATTATGTCAATCAAGTGCTATTAACTGTTTGTTGCTTCGCAGCAGTCGTTATTCGTTGATTTATTTTTTTATAGGCGGTGCTCATGACCACCGGTTATCGAAAACGTTGGAACCAAGTGTATTGGATAGACTTTTGCCCTTTCAGGGCGTTTATAATCAACACCAATCGAACACCCAGGGTGCCGCTTCGCTCTGCCCTGGGCTATGCAAATATAGCCTTTCAGGCTATGTCTGACAAATTACGTCCT
>JAGHVA010000262.1 GCA_018064565.1 Candidatus Colimorpha onthohippi | reverse complement strand
TTCATTGGTAAGGATGTCAGGATAAAAATTTTGCTGAAACTGCCACACACGCTTATATTCGTCTAACAGGTCAGACCGGTAGAAGTCTGGCTTAGATTTGTTGCCAGCACATGATTTCTCATAGAGCAGCTGACCAGGTGTAATATTCCTGTTATACAATTGCTTGGCTATCTCCATGCCATCGATGAGCTGACCGTCTTCGCCGTTTTGCGCTTTTCGTGAACTCTTGTAGCCACGTTTTTTGTTGATCATCAGCAGTATGCGAGCCAAATCGGCAAGGCTTACCTCTTCGCAAACCGCTTTGGCACGCAAACGATAGGTAGCAAAGGTAGTGGCATTGCCAGACTCGTTCAGTATTGTATCGTCTTGTATGATACCGTGTTCTTTCAGGCACTGAATCAAATAGGTTCGGCGCAGTTTGTAGCGTTGTAGGCCTCGCCGAGCCGAGCGTTTCAACGTTCGGGTGGCATTGGTAGTAATGCTCTTGCCTTTTTCAAAATCGTTTTGTTCATCAACAGTAAGCGGGTTTACGCGAACGCCCAGTTTGACGATGCTTGACTGCTCTTGGTCGGTTTCGGCTTCGTTGACGTAAGCCCATCCGATGCTTGTGGTACCGAGGTCTAATCCTAAAATACGTTTCATATATCAGTTGTTTTTTTGATTTTTTTGCTTCTTTTTAGGTTCCAGTTGCTGTAAAATCAGTGTGCAAAGATATATTTTTTGTTTATAAATCAAGCAATTTCAAAAAATATTTGGTAGGTATTAAAAATGATATTATCTTTGCAGCATAATTTTTAGCAATTCACAATAAGGATTATTCCGTTGTGTAAACATTTAGGTTTGCTTCTCGTCCTTCAACGGGAAGTTTTTTTTTGTGTTGAAATCGTTTTATCATGGTTGAAAAGAAGTAGTTTTGTTACTTTGAATTCTGTTTTGAATTAAGCGATGATTGCTATTCAGTTGGCACGTTGGGGTGCGAGGTGAGTGCTGTGCGTGGGAGTTCTATTAGTTTGGCATGTAGTTCCAACCCTTTTACGAAGCGGTTTACACCTAAGAGGCTGCGCACAGTCATCCGTACCCGATAGGGGAGCTCACAGTTTGGGGTGGGGTTTTCATATATCTTATAGTTTGTGCTGAGCGGGTACTCTTCGTGAAGCAGATTGAGTGCCAGCATGTCGAGGTGTAAATCTACCTCTATTGGAGTGCCTGTCATCCAAAAGCAGTCGCATTCCATCTTGACATGCTGCTTGCCAAACTGCCATGACTTTGGGGTTACATTCACGCTCGCTATCCTATTGATTACAAAGCAGCGCATCTCGTGCCGATCGGTATCAAAAGCATAAACCTGCCTGTAGTTTGGCGACCACTGAACTGGCTCAACTGTGCGGTTTGATATGGTTCCGCTATGACTCGAACGGTAGCCGCACAGTACGACTTGTTTGTGATTCTGCATCCCCTCGTTTATCTTGCTTACACATCTCAGTTGATGCTTGTTGCACATAAAATAGGGCATCACTACGGATCGTAACTTATCGCCCAGCGGACCTTCAAGCCCTTTCATACAAGGGTCGTTTTGCATCAACGTCATGATAACCTCCTGCAATGTGGCTTGCTCTTGCTGTGTAAATGTGGTAATGTCATCGTCCAATTCAGAATGACGTGCAATTAGCCGTGGATATCCTCGCCCAGAGTCCACCATATAGCCTTGCTGCTCCAAACTGTAAATCATGCGATAAACCGTGCGGTTGTTGACATTAAAAATGGTGGCGATGTCCGTTATGCTCTGAGTTTCATTTTCTTTTAATATATCCAAAAGCTGTTCTAACCTATCTAAATAATCTTTTCTTTTTAGGTTTTTCATTGAATTACAGATTGTTAAGTATTGGTGTCTTATTGCATATCGGATACAAATGTACGGAGTATTTTGTGTCAAACAAATGTCAATTTGCAGTAAGTGATGTGAAATGCTGTGTTTTTAGACAGAAAGTACGGGCGCAGCAACCCCGAAGCGATATAGGCTTGGGGTAGATAGGTGATAGGTTAAGACAGGCAGGGGTAGATGGTGGTATTGGCTATTATCGTAGCAGGCAGGGTGTTAGCGGCTGATGAGGTGTCCGCCGCAGCAGTCGGTTTGGGCACCAGTTACGCGCTTTAGGCAGTTGGGTTGGCCTATGAGTCGAAGCAGACCTAACAGGGCGAAGATAATGGCCTCCTTGTAGTTGATGACATTGGTGTCGGGAATGGTGACATGGGTGCTGGCAGAAAGGCTCTTGATGCGCTCTATCAAGAACTGATTCAGAGCGCCACCTCCAGTGGCGAGTAGCTGGATGGGCTGAGGTGTGGTGCGATGGGTCGAGATGGCATGTGCGATTTGTGTAGCGATATGTTCGGTGACGGTGCGGAGCAGGCTGTGCGTGTCGTAGGTGCTGAACTGCTGCACCACTGGCATGAATAGCTGGTCAACCCACTCTCTGCCCAGACTTTTGGGAGCCGCTTGCCTATAGAAAGGTAGCTTGTTGAGAGCCGGCAGCAGTGGGTCGATAATCTGCCCCTGCTTAGCCAGGGAGCCGTCGGGGTCGTAGTCGTAGCCTAACTGGTAGGCAAGGCTGTTGAGCACTATGTTGCAAGGAGAGATGTCAAAAGCCAATCCGCATCGGAAAGAGATATTAGAAAAGCCGCCTAAATTGAGGCAAGCGTCATAGTTGCCAAACAGCAGCTGGTCGCCGATGGGTACCAGCGGTGCGCCTTGTCCGCCCAGAGCCACATCGAGACTCCGGAAATCGCACACTACAGGTAGTCCGCAGGCGGCTGCGATGCAGTCGCCTTTGCCTATCTGTGCTGTTAGCCCTGATTGCGGCTGATGGAATATCGTATGGCCGTGCGAGGCGACCACCATCTCATGGGGAGGCTCAAATGGCAGTTGGCTGACGAAATTTGCCACCTGCAGTCCCATCCATTTACCCAATTCTACATCTGCCAATGCGTAATCGAGTGCTGATGCCTGGGGCAGTCTGGCCAGGCGGTGTTGCCACTCGTCGGGATAAGGTACAGTGGCGGCATGAAGCAAACTGAAACAGATGCCAGTTTCAGGACTTTGGACATTGACTTGTGAGGTTTCAAAGCGGCACAAGGCGATGTCAAGCCCGTCCAACGAGGTGCCCGACATCAATCCGATAATGTGATAAATAGCCATAACCAGATATTTTTTCGGCATGCAAAAGTACATAAAAACATCCGAAGCGTGCATAATTCAAAAAAAAATCATATTTTTGCAATTCGGTTTTTTGTAGACTTCGGTGTGGTATATGAGGGGAGTTATAGATGGCGATAAAAGCGATAGAGGCGATAGATGGCGATAGACAATATGGTAAGGATAAATAATAAGAAATAAATAAAAACTGCATTTATGAAAAAGATAATAAACACACCTAAGGCACCAGCTGCTATAGGGCCTTACAGCCAAGCCATATTGGCGGGCAACACGCTTTATATATCGGGGCAGGTGCCCATTGACCCTGCTACGGGCAAGCTTGTAGATGGCGATATCACCGCGCAGACCGAGCAGGTGATGAAAAATATTTGTGCCATTTTGGAAGAGGCGGGATTTGCATATTCGGATGTAGTCAAGAGCACCTGTCTGCTTGCCACTATGGATTACTTTAAGCCTATGAACGAGGTGTATGCCAAGTATTACCCAACGGGCAGTCCAGCGCGTGCGGCTTTTGCTGTGCAGGCGTTGCCGATGGGCGCCATGGTCGAGATAGAGACGATTGCAGTAAAAGGCGAATAGATAGGTTGTCTCAAACAGGGTTTAACAATAACAAGCAACATAAATAATGGATTTTAGCTTAACCAAACAAGACGATCTCTTTTTGCAGATGATCCGTGAATTTGCGGAGAAAGAGGTCAAGCCTCTTGCCGCTGAGGTAGATGAGGAGGAGCGTTTCCCGATGGAGACGGTCAAAAAAATGGCAAAAATAGGTCTGATGGGTATCCCCGTACCTACCCAATATGGTGGGGCTGGTGGCACCAATATCATGTATGGAATGGCGGTAGAGGAGTTGTCGCGCGTGTGCGCTACCACGGGCGTTATCCTCTCGGCGCATACCTCGTTGTGTTGTGCTCCGATATTAGAGGCGGGCACCGAAGAGCAGAAGATGAAGTATCTGCCTAAGTTGGCCAGCGGAGAGTGGCTTGGAGCCTTCGGGTTGACCGAACCTGGTGCGGGTACCGATGCAGCGGGTCAGCAGACCACGGCGGTGCTGGATGGCGATGAGTGGGTGCTTAACGGCAGCAAGATATTCATCACCAATGGAACATACGCAGATGTGTTTATCATCATAGCGATGACCGACAAGAGCCTCGGAACCAAGGGCATCAGTGCTTTTATCGTTGAGAAGACGACTCCTGGTTTTTATGTAGGCAAGAAAGAGAAGAAGATGGGTATTCGTGGTAGTGCTACTACCGAACTTATATTTGAAAACTGCCGTATTCCCAAAGATAACCTCTTGGGGCAGATAGGCAAAGGCTTTGGCTTGGCCATGAAGACTTTGGACGGTGGTCGTATAGGTATAGCCGCCCAGGCGTTGGGAATAGCTCAGGGTGCTATTGACGAGACGGTGAAATATACCAAAGAGCGCAAGCAGTTTGGCCGTAGCATTAGCCAGTTTCAGAATACGCAGTTCCAGATGGCAGACCTTGCCACCAAGGTAGAGGCTGCTCGTATGCTGGTGCGCCGTGCGCATTACAACAAAGACCACGGTTTGCCGTATAACGCTGAGGCTGCTATGGCGAAACTTTTCGCAGCCGAGACCGCTATGGAGGTTACCAATAAGGCGGTTCAGTTTCATGGTGGTTACGGTTACACCCGCGACTATCCAGTGGAGCGCATGATGCGTGACGCAAAGATTACAGAAATCTACGAAGGCACCAGCGAGGTACAGCGCATGGTTATTGCCGGTAAGTTATTCAAATAAAATCAATTGCCAAGCCGATATGAAAATCGTAGTATGTATAAAGCAAGTGCCTGACACGACAGAGGTTAAAATCAATCCCGTTACAGGTACCCTAATTCGTGAGGGAGTCCCCTCAATTATGAATCCAGACGACAAGGGTGGTTTGGAGTATGCCTTGCAGCTTAAAGATCAGTATGGAGCTCACGTAACTGTCATCACCATGGGGTTGCCCCAGGCTGAGGCTGTGTTGCGCGAGGCTTTAGCAATGGGAGCCGATAGGGCTATATTGCTGACCGATCGCAAACTGGGAGGTGCCGATACCCTTGCCACATCGAGTGCGCTTGCGGGTGCATTGCGTACCATGGAGTACGACCTGATTATTACCGGTCGTCAGGCCATAGATGGCGACACCGCACAGGTAGGTCCGCAGATAGCAGATATGCTTGATTTGCCGCAGATAACTTATGTGGAGAGTTTGCAGTATGACCCTGCCTACCAAAGCCTCACGGTACGCAAACATACCGAGGACGGCTATCAGATGCTCCAAGTGCAGACACCTTGTCTGCTTACAGCATTGGCGAGTGCTGTACAGCCCCGTTATATGAGTGTGAGAGGTATTATGACCGCCTACGACAAAGAGGTAGAGGTGTGGGGTGCCGACCGTATCGATGTGCCAGAAGATCGTATAGGCAAGGTAGGGTCGCCCACCAGTGTGTTTAAGGCGTTCCCCAAAGAGCTCAAGGCAGCTGGCGAGACGGTAGAGTGTACTCCTGAGGAGGCAGTGGAACTCATTATCAGCAAATTGAAAGAGAAACATTTGATTTAGCTATGCCGCTGCACCCATAGCGAAGTGGGGGTAAGAGTTATCTACAAATCACGTATAATTTCAAAATTATCGAAATGAATTTATCAGAATATAAAGATGTATATGTCTTTGCCGAGCAGCGTGACGGCAAAGTCCAGAATGTGGCCTTGGAGCTATTGGGCAAAGCCAGGGAGCTGGCTGATGCCACTGGCGAGAAAGTGGTGGCCATGTTGTTAGGTTATGGCGTAAAAGGTGAGGCTCAGGGCTTGATAGCAGCTGGTGCGGATCGCGTGCTGGTGGTGGATGATGAGTCGTTGAAGAGTTATCTCACCGAACCCTACGCGGAGGCTATCACGCAGATAATCCGTGAGCAGAAACCTAATATCTTGCTTATCGGAGCAACAACGATTGGTCGTGATTTAGGACCTCGCCTCTCTGCCCGCAATGTAACAGGCTTGACAGCGGATGCTACGATGCTTGAGGTTAGCGACGATGAGGCTCACGAGTTTCGGATGACCCGTCCTGCCTTTGGTGGCAACCTGATGGCTACCATATTGTGCAAAGACCACCGTCCACAGATGTCCACCGTACGTCCAGGAGTGATGCAAAAACTCGAACCCGATACGAATCGTAAAGGAGAGGTGGTGGATTACCACATAGATTTTGACAAAGCCAAGATTAGCCGTATCAAGATACTCAAAGAGGTTAAAGAGGATCGGGGCACGGTAGATATTGCTGCAGCCAAGGTATTGGTAGCAGGCGGACGTGGCGTGTCGGGAATTGTTGACAAGTTGCAACCTTTAGCTCAGGCACTTGGTGGCGAGGTAGCGTGTAGCCGTGCGTTGTCGGATGCTGGCTTGATGGATCATGACCGTCAGGTAGGGCAGACAGGCAAGACGGTGCGTCCCGACCTTTATTTAGCTTGTGGAATCAGCGGAGCCATACAGCACCTTGCTGGAATGGAGGAGAGCGATATGATTATTGCTATCAACAAAGACAAGACGGCACCTATATTCAAGGTCGCTGATCTCGGCATCGTGGGCGATGCCACCAAGATTGTCCCGTTGCTAACGGAACGGCTGCGTAGCATGGGTAAGTAGTATATTAACAAATAAAAATGATAACAATATGAAGCGTATTTTTCAATTTATGGGAGTGCTCTTGCTGGCAGGTTCGGTGCTGATGGCAGCTTGCTCCAAGGATGATGAGGATCCCATCACCCCAAATCCCAATCCACAAGAAAAACCAGAAGAGCCAAGTGAGCCAGGTGAGCCGACGTTGTATGTTGACGTGCTGACGGTATTTACGCAAGCACTTGGTTACGGTGGAGGTCTGGTAGCAGATGCCGATACTGGATATTTTGTAACAAGATATTCGTATATAGACAAGTTTGACACCACTCATATGGCGGATACAGCGGTAAACTTTTCTCTTACAGCTTGGAATTTTGTAGATGAAGAATATATACCCTATTTCCCTGGCATGTCGTTCAATATCATGTATGCCAATCTCACTAAACGTACTAAATATTTAGATGGTTTTGTGCAGTATGTTAATAACAACAGTGAGGCTCTTGCTATAGGTACAGCAAGTGGAAAAGATTGGTATTACAATTGGCAAGGGTTGGTGTATAATGACGGTAGGGATAATACATTCAATATCAAAAGCATTGATCTTGCTACTTTTGAGATGGAGTTTGAATTTACATCTGTGTTGTATAATCTGCACGATGCTATGGTGAAAGACGGAACTTGGGATGATCCAGATTATAGCAAAGCCCGTTTGGCACTGATGATGACGACGGTACATACATATTATGTTGATGCTAATAGTCAAGAATTTGCCCGGTAATGTGATAAGTTTATCTATAATATTGCATATGAAAAGTATATTCAAATTTTTAGGTTTGGCCATGATGGCTACAGCGCTGACTTTTGCAGCTTGCAGCAAAGACGAAGACAATGTTATTGACAATCAGCAACAAGGAAATCAAGATCCAACTCCTGGACCAGGACAGGATACGATTCCAGGATATCGGGATACGACAAGTTATAGCAATCGTCCAGAACCGGGTGTCTTGGCGAGTGCCAAGTTGTACTCAGTGTTGGCGGTAGGTAATGATACAGTGTGGACTATATATGAGTATTATACCGATGATTGTACTTTTAGAAAAATCAACGACTCTGTTTTTTATGTGAGAATCAGAGCGTACGAAGCTCAAATAGATAGCATAGGACAGAAATTTAACCGTTTTCCAGCTATCAGTTTGAAGTGTGAACTTGTAAATCGTAGGGGTGAATACCATATAACTCGCTATGGCTGTGATTATTTTTACAGTGTGGCAGACTGTGAAAGGGTTGCCATAAGCCGTTATGGTGGTGGTGATTTGGCTGCCGACTGGTCTTGTATTGGTGATGCTGCCTATCAATTTATTAATTTCTCAGCACCAGGCAGCCGTTCGACATCTGATTTCACGATGCAGTTTGGAGCAGCTGTGATGAGCAATTATGATTATTATGTGTTGAATAATCATGAAACTCCAAGTCTCGGACTTTTTGCTGTAAGCGTCAAGGATTTGCCCTTAAAATATACCAGCAGTTTAGAGTTTTAATGGTAGGTCATGCAATGGCATTTGTACTGGGTGTAGTTGGTGGTTGGTTTAAGTCCTGCTGCTGATAGTTTAACCCATAAAATAGAGGGGGGCGATTACACGTGTAATCGCCCCTCTTATTTTATAACCCGATGCCTTAGTGTTTGGATGAATGTGAGTCCACGATTTCAACTATTGTGGCAGTGCCTTCGGCAACCTTGAATTTTACTTCATAGCCGCCAAACGGCATGCCATATATGCGGTTGGGGTCGTGGTGGTATTGGGGTCTGGGATCGAGAGCGATGGTGTCGATAAGTGTTTGGCGTAGGGATTGTGGCAGCGATGAAATCAGCTCTTGAGGACATTCTACTTGCAGCAAGTGGGTGGTGGGCTGGTTGGCAAAGCCACTCCGAGCATCGGGGTGGCTGTCGGCATACGGGAGATAGGGCTTGATATCGAAGATAGGTGTGCCGTCCATTAGGTCGGCACCAGCTATGTGCAGTACCGGACCTTGGAAACTGTGATAGTCGATGCTAATCAACCGCACGGAGGATAGCCCCAGGTGGTTAGGCCTGAATGGGCTGCGGGTGGCGAACACGCCTATGCGGCTGTTGCCGCCCAAACGGGGCGGCCGTACGGTTGGCGACCAGCCGTTGCGCATGGTTTGGTTGAACTGCCATATAAGCCATATATAGTCGAACCCCTCAAGTCCGCGTACCGCCTCGGCTACTCGGTAGTCTGGCTCAAACACAATGCTTGCAGGACTATCTATGATGCCCGCTTGGCGTGGCACACCAAACTTGGAAGTGTAGCAGCTGCTGATATGTGCAATGGGGGTCATGAGGTTAGAACGTGAGATACGGAGCCAACCAGTAGGCTGCTGCGGTGCAGAGTATGCCAACGCCAGCACCGCCCAGTATATCGCTTGCCCAATGGCGGTGGTTGTAAACCCGCATAACACCTACAGCAGAAGCTACGGCGTAGCCTGCGATGGCGATGCCAGGATATTCGGAGCCATATTCGCGTCGTAGGATTTCGGCTCCTACAAAAGCGGTATAGGTGTGTCCCGAAGGGAAGCTGTTGAGCGACGGACCTGTAGGGCGTGGCTGAGCAACAGCATATTTCAGTCCACCGCCCACCACCGTTACCAGCAGGTAGGAGGCGGCAGTAAGGCAAAAAAGGTCGCGGTAGCCGTGTTTGCCCTTTAGTCCGCATATATTCAGTGCAAATGGGGTTACAGCAGGTACGTATTGCAGATAGTTCTCAACCCCCAAATGGTTTACATCATGGTCGGACAAGGCATCGTGCAGAGAGACGTCGATGTTGTTGTGCAGGTAGGCGTTTAGCCCTATGGCAGCACCGCTTGCTGTGAGCGTGACGGGAGCTATGAGTTGCGAGTGGTTGTATTGGTGTAAGGATCGGTGTGTTGGTTCATTGATTTTTGTGAGCCATTGGGCAAGCAGTTGCTGGCTAATCAAAATCAAAAAAAGCAATAGGATAAAAGATATTAAGCGTGCCATGCTACGATTCCTTTAGGATGAATATATTCGGGTACAAGTGTGCAGGAGTCGGCCTTGAGCGCAAACTGAATGTCGGCATCGTAGCCGAGTCGTTGCAGGCGGCTCACATGAGAGGCATGCTGTAGGCAGAACCCGTAAATGTCTGGCTGCGCATGCAGAAATAATTGCAGTGCCATGTGGGCGCTGTCGTCAAGAATAGAGTAGCCTTGTTGCGACAGCAACTGAACCAAGACTCCTGCCATCAGCGTGTCTTCGATGCTGGGGTTTTGTCTCCATCCGCTACAGAGAATCACCACATGAGGAGCCTCTTGGATGAGTTTGCTGGCAAGAGCAGACAGGTTGGCAAAGCAGCCGATAAAGGTCCGTTCGGCGCATGCGGAGGCATTCAAGATGCAGCGGGTACCATTGGTAGTGCAGTAAGCCAGCCGCTGACCAGTGAGATCCATTTGCATGTATTCGGTGGGAGAATTGCCGCAGTCGGCACCCATCAACTTCTTGCCGTCGCGCTCTACGGCAAGCGAGTAGCCCTGCTCGCGGTAGGAGGGTAGGTCGTCTAAATGCTCAACGGGTACGATAATACTTGCGCCAGCATGCATGGCAGCGCATATAGAAGTGGTGGCGCGTAGCACATCCACAGCCACTGCTGCAAAGGGAGGTTGCGTAACGTGGTAAGGCAACAGCGATGGAGAAAGGATTACTTCGACAGAAGGAGTCATTTTTTTTTGGGGGGGGGATAATTGGGGGTTGTACGCTGACAACGATTAAAAATCAAGTTTAGAGGTTATAAAAAAAAGCAACTATCAATACCTACTTGTCATAAAGAGGCAGGAGGCAGTTATAAGAAACATCCGTTTTCAAATTCCTCCATCGACGATTTTTTAACCTCCAGAGCACCATCGGACGTGATGTTGATGTTGTAGTACTCCTCGCTGGCTTTTAGGTATAGGTCGCGTTGGTAAGGGTACCCCTTGCAATAAGGCAAGTCGCGCAGGATATAATGGACTGCTTGTTGTACAGCATAGCATCGCAATGCGCATTCGACGCTGGTTCCCATTGTTTGAGCCAAATCGTAATCGGCTTGCGTAGGCATCAGTTGTCGTTGCCAATTGGTGTCAACGGTTCTGCTTATACACACACCAGCATGTAGCAGGTTTTTGCCGCTCAGGGTGGATCGAAGCGTGAATTCGACATATAGCGAAGGCGAAGTGCGCGACTCTTTCCATCGGAGGAGGGTTGATACCAAAACGGCATCCACATTATGTTGCGACTTGTAGCGGGAGATATCACTTTTGAGCAGGTCTCTGCGCAGGGGGAGCCTATGCAAGTCGATAGCGAGACGCCCTTGCTGTCCGACCACTTCGTATCCTTTGTCGGTGAGACCTAACGGCAGCGATTGAAATAGGACTTTGGCGGCAGAATCCTGGTATTGATACATCACCGCTGATGCCGAATCGGGATTGTCGTTGCGCTCATCGACTGTGAGGTCGTATAGAGGAGCAGTGTAAATCACAAGTGGGTGCTCGTCATAAACAGTGGCATAGCGCACATACTTCTGTTCGCTTTTGCAGCCGTTTAGTAGCAGCAATGCAGCGATAGGTAGCAATAAAAATGAGCGTTTGGTCATGACTGTATCGTGTAAAAAAGAGTATCGGGAGTCGATAAGCCGGGTTCTGTCGGCTGCTCATATAGAGC
>JAGHVA010000171.1 GCA_018064565.1 Candidatus Colimorpha onthohippi | reverse complement strand
CAAGACGTTGTGTCGTGAACCACTCTTAATTCTTAATTTTTTAATAGTTATATATTGATTCGTAGTGCAGTCACACTACACTTTGTTATTCTGTTTTATTTTTTAATATTGATAATTATATGGCAACAATAACTGCAAAACAAGTTAATGATTTGCGTCAGCTCACTGGCGTTGGTATGATGGACTGCAAAAAGGCACTCGTAGAGTGTGATGGTGATACCGAAAAGGCAATAGAACTGCTTCGCCAGAAGGGTCAAAAAATGGCTGCAAAACGTGCTGACCGTGATGCTAATGAGGGTTGTGTTTTAGCAAAAAGTCAGGCTGGCTACGGTGCTATTATCATGGTTAGCTGTGAGACTGACTTCGTAGCAACCAATGCTGATTTTGTAGCTTTCGCTAATAGCATCATTGACAATGCAATGGCAAAGCACCTTACCACCAAAGATGCTGTGTTGGATATGGAGATAGGTGGCCGCAAGGTCGCTGATCTTATCACAGATCAGATTGCGAAAATTGGTGAGAAGATCGAAGTAGCTCATTTTGAGGTGGTTGAGGCTCCTGCTGTGTATGCTTATATTCACCCAGGCAACCGTATGGCCTCCATTATCGGATTGAGCAAGGCTGGCTATGATGAGTTGGGTCATGGTATCGCAATGCACGTGGTGGCTATGCGTCCTCTTTTTCTTGACGAGACGAGCGTATCGCAAGAGACTAAAGATGCTGAAATGCGTGTCAATATTGAGAAGACCAAGGCTGAGCTTATACAGAAAGCCGTGGATGCCGCAGTCAAGAAGGCTGGTATCAATCCTGCTCATGTGGATAGCGAGGAGCACATCGCAAGCAATATCGGTAAGGGATGGCTTACTCAAGAGCAAGCAGATCAGTTCCATGAGATTAAAGAGCGTGTATCTGCCGAAAAGGCAGCCTCTCTCAACGAAAACCAGATTATGCAGATTGCTCAGGGCCGTTTGAACAAGTACTTCCAAGAGAATGCTCTTATGCTTCAGGAATTTGTAGATAGTGAGGACAAGAGCAATGTGAAGGCTTCTATTGCCAAGGTCGATAAAGATTTGACTTGTACAGGTTTCAAGCGTCTTGAATTAGGTGCTTAATTGATGTTTGTTTTGAACCATACAGTTCTCGTTAGGTTGTAATGGTTTAGGACATTAGATTATATGAGCGGCTGCGACGGTGTTGCAGCCGCTTTGTGTTCAGCAGACAAATGATGGCAAGCAAGAAACAGAAATATTATGTGGTTTGGTGTGGCAAGGCTCCAGGCATTTATGACAATTGGAAAGCTTGTGAGTTACAAGTAAAAGGGGTAGAGGGGGCTCGTTACAAGTCGTACGATTCGCTTCCAGAGGCGGAAGAAGCTTATCGCAGTGGATATTCGCCAGCTATAGTTAAAAGTGGTGGAACGCATACGCAGCATGCGAGTGTGATAGTTCGAGATAGTTCTGGTATAGCATCATTAAGACCAGGTACCACAGATGGTCCGATTTTGGACAGCGTAGCGGTGGATGCAGCTTGTAGTGGCAATCCAGGTGTTATGGAGTATCAAGGGGTGTATGTGGCATCTGGCACACGGCTGTTTCACTATAAAACGGCAAAAGGAACTAACAATATTGGAGAATTTTTGGGGTTGGTGCATGGACTGTCATACCTCAAAAAGAATAAGCTCAATCAGGTGTTATATAGCGATTCGGTGAACGCCATCAGTTGGGTTAAGCAAAAAAAGTGTAAAAGCAAACTCCCCGTTACCGAACAGACAAAGGAGTTGTGGGAGTATGTGCATCGGGCGGAGGCATGGCTATATGCCAATACCTATACCACCGAAATCAGGAAATGGGATACTGACCATTGGGGAGAGATTCCTGCGGATTTTGGCAGAAAATAATGTGTTGTATGTAGGCCAGTCAGGTAGATGCCACCATCGTAATAGCAGTGATGGGGTGCTATGGCTGTAGTGTTTGGAGAAACTTCTGCATGACCAGTAGTCCGATGTACCGTTCGCGACGCTCGTCTTTGAATTGGCTGGTGTATGCGTTGGCGGCTTTGGTGATGGCGCGAGCCTCATCGGGGTGATTGCTGTAGTAGTCCATCTTTTCAATCAGGTCGGCGTAGTCATCGCGTATTTCTACATAGTGAACGTTTGGTTGGAGTCGTCCTTCCATAAACCATGTCTCGCAAG
This sequence comes from Candidatus Colimorpha onthohippi, assembly GCA_018064565.1. GTDB lineage: Bacteria > Bacteroidota > Bacteroidia > Bacteroidales > P3 > Colimorpha > Colimorpha onthohippi. Next base: position 10,968 of record JAGHVA010000171.1, on the reverse strand, counting down.
TAGGGCGGGGCATTACCGCCAATGAGTTTGAACTCATTATCCATTTGAGGTTGCTTGCCACATCGTTGCCTTCCAATGCCATTATAAAACGGTATTTTAAGTGGTCGTAAAGCGACAGCCGAGGCGAGGTAGCCTTGCCATCTGGATTGGTGGCTATGAGGTTCCCCTTGGCTAATGTGTTGGCAGCATCTATCCGCGGATGACCTGCAAATTGATTCACAAAGCGTATCCGGTTTTCGCGTGTTCCTATCTGACCGCGATAAACAGCTATATCGGCTTTATCCTCAAAACGGATAGAATCGTTGAGATACACAAAGTGTCGGCATTTGTTTAACTTCAGTAGTACGGCATTGCCGTTATTTTCGCAGAGGTTTCTGCTTTTTACTATCTTTGGGGTAGTGGGGATTGCCCTATTGTCGCCAAAAAGGTAATCCCAATATAGGTCTGGATTAAACCACCGCACAATCTCTTTACTATCAAAATAGTATGTACTATTGTGCCCCCGTCTTTGAAACAGTCCGATTTTGCTCGCTGTTGCTCCAAGACTTGTACTGCATGGGTGGCAATAATAGTTTACACGGTCGGCAATATAATCTGGGTCGTACAATTGTGAGCATTGGTCTAATTCGTCTTCGAGTCGTTGCTGGTACCTACTATCGGGAATCAATTGGCTCAATGCTGCGTGCATATAGTACAGCGCTTTTGAGTTTTTGCCACTGTGAAACAGGTAGTGAAGAGATGTGTGCATGTTGTGGTATGGTAACTTAACGCAAGTATTGATAACTATTTACAACGTGCAAAGTTAATCATTTTTTTATCATGTTGGGAAAATATGTTATCTTTGCGTTTTGTAGTGGCGTAGGCTATGGGGTGTATTTTTGTAAATAAGATAAAATATTAATCATGATGAGTTTCAAAGATATTGTCGTTATTACATTGTTCTTGACGCTGTTAATTCCATCGCAGGGGCAACATCGCGCTGACCAGCAACATTTGACCGACAGTGAGTCGTTCACGTTTATCTTGATGGGGGATCCTCAGGGTTATGTGAAATATGATATTAACCAGCCTATTTTCGAATTAACCACAGTCTGGGCTGCGGACAATATCGAAAATCTAAATATTAAAGCGGTGTTGTGCACAGGCGATATTGTAGAGCAGAATGATAACAATGCGTTGAATCGTAACATGTTGAATCAAAGTAGCCGCCAGATGTATGAATGGGGCTCTCATTGTTTTGAGCGGTTAGACAACAAGGTGCCCTACATCATATCGCCAGGCAATCATGAATATGGCTATCGCCGTTCAGAAAACGCAAACACTCATTTCAATGAATACTTTACTTTTGAACGCAATAGCAAACTCAGGGATTGTCTGGTGGCGGAATTTCCTAATAGACAAGGTTTCGCATCGTTGGAAAATTCTGCATATGAGTTTGAGGATAGACATTGGGGCAAATTGTTGGTTATTACCACAGAATTTGCTCCGTGCGATGAGGTGTTGGAGTGGGCTAAAAAATTGGTGTCGAGTGATAAATATAGAAGTCACCGAGTGATTTTTATGACTCATTCTTTCTTGCGAGAGCGAACCGCTGAGCGGATAGAGAAAGAGGGCTATACGTTACAGCCTCGTAATTGGGGTCAGGCTGTGTGGGAAAAGTTAATCCAGCCATCGGCCAATATTGATTTGGTGATATGTGGTCACACTGGGCATCCTGGTGATTTTGAGGATGCTGTAGCTTATCGTGAAGATACCAATGCTGCGGGTCGTAAGGTTGCTCAGATGATGTTTAACGTTCAGGTTTTAGGAGGAGGTTGGGAAGGCAATGGGGGAGATGGCTGGCTGCGTATTTTGGAGTTTATGCCTGATGGCAGGACTATCAAGGTTCGCACCTATTCACCTTTGTTTGGCATTTCGCCAGCCACCAAGCATTTAGCACATAGGACTGGGGCTTGCGATCAGTTCGACATTCTGTTAGATGAAAAACTAAAATATTGAGCGTTACAAGTGGTACAAATGTCCTTAATTACGTATAATATACACTTGGTTTCTCCAGACAGCAATAAATGAAAAAAAAGTGGTTGCACACATGCGCAACCACTTTTTTTATTTGAGTTATACGATTAGTTCTCGCTCAATTTCTTGTAGCCTTCATAGCGGATTTTAGCGAAATTCTCGGTAGCAGAGAATAGCTCTTCTGCCTGCTCTGGGAAGGTCTTGGTAAGTGAGTTGTATCGAACCTCGCCCATCAAGAAGTCGCGGAATTTGCTCCAATCGGGCTCTTTGCTGTCCAGATGGAATCCGTTTTTGCCTGCATCCTCCTCTGCGGGGTTGAAGTGCCACAGATGCCAATATCCACATTCAACAGCCATGCGCTCCTCGTTTTGCGTACGTCCCATGCCAATCTTGATGCCATGGTTGATACATGGTGCATAGCAGATGATAAGCGATGGACCGTGATATGCTTCGGCTTCCTTGATGACGTTGAAATATTGCTGCTGGCTGGCACCCATAGCAACTTGTGCTACATAAACATAGCCATAACTCTTGGCAATCATGCCAAGGTCTTTCTTGCGGATTTTCTTACCGCTGGTGGCAAATTTGGCTACTGCACCAGCAGGGGTAGCCTTTGACGACTGTCCACCAGTATTGCTATATACTTCAGTATCCACAACTACCACGTTGACATCCTCACCGCTTGCCAATACATGATCCAAGCCGCCAAATCCGATGTCATAACCCCAGCCATCGCCACCAAATATCCACTGGCTTTTCTTGACCAAACTGTGGCGTAGTGCTAAAATCTGCTTGCAGTAATCGCAGTTGCATGCTTCCATCATAGGAATAATCTTGTCGGCGATTTCCTTGGTGCGGAGCGTGTTCTCACGGTTGTCAATCCACTCTTGGAATAGTCCTTTGAGTTCGGCACTGCATTTCTGGCAATTCTCGATGGCTTCACGCATCAAACGTTCTACGCGGTCGCGCATCTTACGTGTAGCGGTAGCCATACCCAAGCCAAATTCGGCATTATCTTCAAACAGTGAGTTTGCCCATGCTGGGCCATTGCCGCTGCGGTAGTTGCGGCAATATGGGGTGGCAGGTGCCGATGCGCCGTAGATGGAAGAGCATCCAGTAGCATTAGCAATCATCATCTGCTCACCAAAGAGCTGGGTGATACATTTGAAATATGGAGTCTCACCGCAGCCTGCACAAGCACCGCTAAACTCAAAGAGTGGTTGTGAGAACTGGCTGTTTTTGACATTGGCAAACTTGTCAAGGAGGTTGTCTTTGTATGTAACCTGATGTTGGCTGTATTCCCAATTTTCAGTTTCGTGTTGCTGGCTCTCGAAAGGTTTCATGGTAAGAGCCTTCTCTTTGGCGATACAAGCGTCAACGCAGTTGCCGCAACCAGTGCAGTCCATCACGCTGACTTGAATACGGAACTGCATGCCAGCCAATTCCTTAGGAGCTTTCATCTCGATGCTATTCATGCTGGCAGGAGCTTTGGCTTTCTCCTCGGCTGTCATTACCACAGGGCGAATGGCGGCATGTGGGCAGATGAGTGAGCACTGGTTGCATTGCACGCATTTGCTGGCATCCCACATAGGTACAGCTGTTGCTACACCGCGTTTTTCATAGGCAGTAGTGCCTGCAGGAAAAGTTCCGTTCTCATAACCGATAAAAGCACTTACGGGCAAGTCGTTGCCACATTGTGCCATCATTGGCCGCATCACTTTGGCTATAAATTCAGGGTCATCGGCATGCTTTGGTGCTACATAGTCGGTGGTGCACGGCAGGTTTGCCCATTCGGCAGGAATATCTATCTTGACAATTTCACCACCACGGTCAACGGCAGCGTAGTTCTTGTTGACAACGTCCTCGCCCTTGCGACCATAACTCTTGACAATGAATTTCTTCATTTGCTCAACAGCCAATTCGTAAGGTATCACTTCGCTAATCTTGAAGAATGCGCTCTGCAAGATGGTGTTGGTCCGGTTGCCCAATCCAATCTCACCAGCAATCTTTGTAGCATCGATGGTGTACATAGTGATGTGGTGGACCGCCAAATATTTCTTGACGAAATCGGGCAGTTGTGCCTTGGTTTCCTCGATGCTCCATGGACTATTGTAGAGGAAAGTTCCGTTGTCTTTAAGACCGCGCAGGCAGTCGTATTTGCGCAGGTAACTTGGTACATGAACAGCTACAAAATCGGGAGTACCCACCAAGTAAGGAGCAGGCAGTGGGCTGTCGCCAAAGCGGAGATGTGAGCAGGTATAGCCACCCGACTTCTTGCTGTCATAGTCAAAGTAGGCTTGGCTGTATTTGTTGGTGTTGTCGCCAATAATCTTGATGCTGTTTTTGTTGGCTCCCACAGTGCCATCAGCCCCTAAACCATAAAAACGGGCTTCGAAAGTACCTTTTGGAAGGATAGAAATTTCTGGAAGTATGGGCAGCGAGCGGAATGTTACATCGTCAACGATGCCAATAGTGAATTGGTTTTTGCGTTCGCCTTCGAGGTTTTGGAATACACTGATAATCTGTGCAGGGGTGGTGTCTTTGCTTGACAATCCATATCGGCCACCGATGATATTAACTTGTTGACCTTTGAATGCCTCCACAATGTCAAGATAGAGCGGGTCTCCATTTGCGCCTTGCTCCTTGGTGCGGTCAAGCACGCAGATATTCTTAACGGTTTTTGGCATTACCGCCATGAGATATTTAACGCTAAACGGGCGATAGAGGTGTACGCTTACCACACCTGTCTTTTTGCCCTGTGCGTTGAGATAGTCAACAACGGTCTTGGTAGTCTCATTTACTGAGCCGATAGCTACGATGACATCAGTGGCATCTTTGGCGCCATAGTAGGTGAAAGGTGCATACTCTCGACCCGTAATCTTGCTAATCTCCTTCATGTATTCAGCAACGATGTCGGGCAGAGCTTCATAGTATTTGTTCTGCAGTTCGCGCGTTTGGAAGTAGATATCGCCGTTTTGTGCGGTACCGCGGGTAACGCTGTGTTCAGGATTCAGCGCATTGTCGCGGAAGGCTTTGAGTGCTTGCATGTCAAGCAACGGACGGAGGTCTTCCATGTCGATAGCTTCAATTTTCTGAATCTCGTGACTTGTCCTGAATCCATCGAAGAAATTCATGAAAGGCACATGCCCCTTGATGGCACTGAGGTGTGCTACTGGAGTAAGATCCATTACCTCCTGAACGCTATTGGATGCCAACATAGCAAATCCCGTCTGACGGGTTGCCATTACATCAGCGTGGTCGCCAAAGATACTCAATGCTTGAGCAGCCAGCGAACGGGCTGTTACATGAAACACAGCGGGCAACAATTCGCCTGCGATTTTGTACATGTTAGGTATCATGAGGAGCAGACCCTGAGATGCGGTGTAGGTGGTGGTAAGGGCTCCAGCCTGAAGCGATCCGTGTACCGCACCAGCGGCACCAGCCTCGCTCTGCATCTCAACCACGCGAACGGTCTCACCGAAGATGTTTTTACGTCCACCAGCTGCCCACTCGTCAATATATTCTGCCATAGGGCTTGAGGGCGTGATAGGGTAGATAGCTGCTACCTCACTAAACATGTAGGCTACATGCGCGGCAGCTTGGTTGCCATCGCATGTCATGAATTTCTTTTCTTTTGCCATGTGTATAATTGTTTATATTATATATAGTAACGTTAAGTGCGCAATAAATAGCATATTTGGCAAAGATACGATTTTTTTTATTAATAGTGGCAACCTCAGTTCTTATCAGAAAATATACAGGTGTGAGGAACGATATTTGTCAAAAAGTGTATCTTTGCAGTTTCGTAACATATTTTATTGTCATGCGTAAGTTTTTTATTATAATGGTGTTGACAGCTGTTTTGGGTTTGTTGGGTGCTTGCAACAAGAAAAAAAATGCCAGTGAAGAAGCCAAAAATCGTGCGGAACAGTTAGAAGGGACATTTGCTGTAAAAGGGCGTATATACTTGGATGCGTGTGTTGGATTTCCTGCAGATGATTTTGGTTTTGCTGGTACAGCGAATGTTACGCATAAAGGCAATGCTGTAATTCGTATTGCTTACACTTCAGATGAGGGTGATTACAATGCCATTGATGCGGATATTGATGGCAATGGGAAGATTACGTTTGACGAGTTTACAGTAAAAAAAAGTGGGGTGTCTATGTCTGCAGAGATGACAAGTAGTAGTCTGTATGCGCACACTCCCGATTCGATATCTGGTGAGGCAAGCTGTGTGCTTGATGTGATAATACTCAGCCGTGTCGGCCGTCTTAAACTCACTGCTGTGAGAATGTAAAGGTTGCCACTTGCCCCTGCCGTTGATTATTATGTAGTGCCAGTTTATTATTCATTAAGACAAGACGATGTTAGATAAATTAGAAGCCATCTATGCTCGCTATCAGGAGGTTGAAAGCCAAATGAATGATCCGCAAATTACAGCGGACATGAAGCGGTATGTCAAATTGAGCAAGGACTACAAGGATTTGCAGCCCGTGGTGAAAGCCTACCACGAGTATAAAGCTTTGTTAGAAAGTATCGCTGAGTGTAAAGAACTTTTGGCAAACGAGAAGGATGAGGAACTTCGTGAGATGGCGAAAGAAGAACTCAATAGTGCCAATGAGCGTCGTGACAGTATGGAGGAAGAGATTCGCATCATGTTGATTCCCGCCGATCCGACCGATAGCAAAAATGCTGTGGTTGAGATTCGCGGTGGCACGGGTGGGGACGAGGCTTGTATCTTCGCAGGCGATTTGTTCCGCATGTATAGTCGCTATTGTGAGAAAAAACATTGGAAGATAGAGGTTATCGACTTTAACGAAGGCACAGCTGGTGGTTATAAGGATATCACGTTCAACGTGAGTGGAGAAAAGGTGTATGGCACCTTGAAATATGAGAGCGGTGTGCATCGAGTGCAGCGTGTACCTGCCACCGAGACTCAAGGACGTGTGCATACATCGGCGGCAGCCGTAGTGGTACTGCCAGAGGCGGAGGAGTTTGACGTGGAGTTGAATATGGCGGATGTACGTAAAGACACTTTCTGTGCCTCGGGACCTGGCGGTCAATGTGTGAATACCACCTATTCGGCGGTGCGTCTTACGCATATTCCCACAGGTATTGTAGTAAGTTGTCAAGACCAGAAATCGCAGATAAAGAATTTGGAAAAGGCTCTTGTAGTACTCCGCACACGTTTGTATGAGCGTGAGTATAACAAGTATATGGAAGAGATGTCCACCAAGCGCAAGACCATGGTAGCAACGGGCGACCGATCGGAGAAAGTCCGTACGTACAACTATCCTCAAAGTCGCGTTACCGACCATCGTATAGGTTATACCATGTATAACCTTGCTGCTTTTATGGATGGCGATGTGGAAGATTTGATTGAGGCTCTGCAATTGGCCGAGAATGCAGAAAAACTTAAGGCTTCGGTAGGCTGATAATCATATAATTGTAATACCGAAACAATGCGTTCAATAGCAGCTTTAGTCTCAGGTGGCGTGGATAGTACGGTGGTGGTACACCTGCTTAAAGAGCAGGGGTACGACCCGTCCATCTTTTATATCCGTATTGGCATGGAGGCAGAGGATGGTTATATAGACTGTCCTGCCGAGGAGGATATAGAAATTACCTCCTATGTCGCTCAGAAGTATGGTTGCAAGTTTGAGGAGGTCAATCTGCACAAAGAGTATTGGGATAATGTAGTGAGCTACACGATAGATAGTGTGCGCCGCGGACTGACACCCAATCCCGATATTATGTGCAACAAAATGATAAAATTCGGTGCTTTCAACCAGCGTTGGGGCAAGGACTTTGATTTTATTGCCACAGGTCATTATGCCACTACTGATGTCGTGGATGGGACTTCGTTTCTCGCAACTGCCAAAGACCCAGTGAAGGATCAGACCGACTTTCTGGCACAACTCAATTTTGCGCAGATAGCCAAACTGATGTTCCCAATAGGCCATTTGATGAAAAGCGAGGTTCGTCAGATAGCCTCCGATGCACACTTGCCATCTGCTACGCGTAAAGATAGTCAGGGCATCTGTTTTTTGGGAAAGATAAATTATAATGATTTCTTGCGCCGTTATCTTGGTGAGCGTGAGGGCGATATTGTTGAGTTTGAGACGGGTAAGATATTGGGCAAGCATAAAGGCTATTGGTTTCACACAATCGGTCAGCGTAAAGGTCTCTGTTTGAGCGGCGGTCCGTGGTTTGTGGTCAAAAAAGATATTGATGCCAATGTCTTGTATGTGTCGCAGGGATATGATCCTGACACACAATATGCTACCGATTTTAATTTGGCGGGTTTTTATTACCTGAGCAAAGATATATGGGGAGATTTTGATAGTGTGGACATTCAGTTCAAGATACGACATACTCCCGAGTTTACACATGGTACGTTGACGCGCAATGCTGATGGTACATATCATGTGCATGCCCATCACAGACTCCAAGGTGTAGCTGCGGGGCAGTATGCTGTAATCTACGACAGTCATGCGCATTTAGTGGTGGCTTCTGGAATGATTACGGCTTAAACGTTATGGCAGGTTTTAGCTATCATAATTTGCCAATTGTCATGGTGCTTTCGTATCGTGGCATATAGATTTGTAAGTTTTAGCAATGCTTGACACTTATCGCACATTGGCTGCTCCATCGCAGGGTCTATACAAAGAGAAAGGCAGTAAGTTTCTCGCCTTTGCTTATCCTATATTGCAGGTGGATGACGTGAAGCCGTTGTTGGAGGTACTCAAGAAAGAGTATTTTGATGCCCGCCACCATTGCTACGCGTACGTGCTGGGTGTCGACAAGTCTCAGTACCGTGAAGTTGACGATGGAGAACCATCGGGGACAGGTGGCAGACCTATCCATGGGCAGTTGCTCTCAAAGGACGTTACCAATACGCTGGTGGTTGTGGTACGTTATTTTGGAGGTGTGCTATTGGGAGCATCAGGATTGGCAAACGCGTATAAAGCAGCAACTCGTGATGCGTTGGATAATGCCACTATTGTAGAACGCACAGTGGATGCCAGCTACCGGATTTCATTTGGTTATGAACAGGTGGGCGAGGTGATGCGTGTGGTGAAAGACAAAGGACTCAAACCGCTCAATCAACGATATGGTGATGTATGTACGCTCGATGTGTCTGTCCGCTTATCGCATGCCGAGAGTTTATTAAAAGCTATTGGGCAGATTTGTCAAGTAACGATTGCTGAACTTAAATAGTAAATGTTTTATCAACGTGGATTCCATTCTTTCTCAACTCAATGATTCGCAGCGTGCTGCTGCAGCATGTACAGAGGGTCCAGTGATGATTATCGCTGGTGCAGGCTCGGGTAAGACCCGTACACTTACTTACCGTATAGCCCATCTTATAGAGAAAGGTGTTGACCCTTTTCAGATACTTTCGCTTACTTTTACCAACAAAGCAGGAAAAGAGATGAAAGATCGTATCACTGCTTTGGTTGGTAACTCGGCTAAAAATATTTGGATGGGAACCTTTCACTCCATTTTTGCCAGAATATTAAGAATGGAAGCGGCAAGGATAGGATTTACAAATACGTTTACCATTTATGATACAGACGATAGTAAATCTGCTGTCCGTAGTATTGTTAAGCAATTGAATCTTGACAACAAAATATATGCACCCAATGTAGTGTTGAATCGTATCAGTATGGCAAAAAGTAATCTTTTATTGCCAGGCGACTATGCTTCCAACCCTACAATACAAGCAGATGATAAGGAGTCCAAGCGCCCTTTGATTGCTGAGATTTACAAAGTGTATCAGCAGCGTTTGTTCAAGGCAAATGCTATGGATTTTGACGACTTGCTGCTCAATGTAAATATATTGTTTCGCGATTGCCCAGATGTGCTTTTGAAATATCAGCAGCGGTTTCAGTATATTTTGGTAGATGAGTACCAAGATACGAACTATTCGCAGTATTTAATAGTCAAGAAGTTGGCTGCTCGTCATCAAAATATATGCGTAGTAGGTGATGATGCTCAGAGTATATATGCTTTTCGTGGTGCCAATATTCAAAATATTCTTAATTTCAAACGCGATTATCCTGATGTAAAGCTCTTTAAGCTTGAGCAGAATTATCGAAGCACGCAAAATATTGTAGGTGCTGCTAACTCGGTTATATCACAAAACAAATATCAGATACCCAAAACCATTTGGACGGATAATGGCAAAGGTGAAAAGATTAAGGTAGTAGTTGCTTCAGACGAGCGTGACGAGGGTCGCAAGGTGGCAGATGCCATCCAGGCAGCGCGGTTGGATTACGATATGGAGTATAAGGATTTTGCGATACTATATCGGCAAAATAGCCAGTCCCGATCCATTGAGGAGGCTTTGCGCAGGCTTAATGTGCCGTATTGCATCTATCAAGGTATATCGTTTTATAGTCGGTTAGAAATCAAGGATATGTTGGCATATCTTCGCTTGGTGGTCAATAATCATGACGATGAGTCGTTAGTCCGCATTATCAACAAGCCTGCGCGTGGAATAGGCGACACTACACTCAATAAAGTTCGTACAGCAGCCTTAGATCACGATATAAGTATCTGGACTGTGTTGGAAAATTTGGGATCGTTTGATGTGGGCATCAATGCAGGAGTGGCTTCCAGAATATCGGATTTCGTGATTATGATTAAGCGATTTACTTCGATGTCGTTTACCACTGATGCTTATACATTAGCCAGACAAGTGGTGATGGCATCGGGACTAATCAAAGCTTTGCGAGAAGACGAAGACCCCGACAATCCAGGACGTATTGAGAATATTGAGGAGTTGCTTAATGGTATTCAAGAGTTTTGTGAAAAGGACGATGATATTACGCCCAATGCTGATACAACCGAGTCGGTCAAGACGCTTGATCAATTTCTTCAGCAGGTATTGCTCTTGACAAGTGAGGACAAGAACAAAGAGGATTTGAACAAAGTGTCGCTTATGAC
>JAGHVA010000044.1 GCA_018064565.1 Candidatus Colimorpha onthohippi | reverse complement strand
ATGCAGGAGTCAATGGAATTTTAAGACACCTTGCCAAGCCGTTTCCACTGCCACATGGCACTATACCTATACGCGTATCACTACCCTTTAAGCCCGACACAACGTCGTTGACAGACCCATCGCCACCTACTGCCACAACCACATCTACCCCACGATTGGCAGCCTCTCTCGCCAACTCCGTTCCATGATGTATATACTCGGTATATACAACATTATAGTCAAACAAGTCCTTGTTAAGATTTCTGTCCAACAACGACTCTATCTTACGCTGACGACCTACACCTGACCGAGGATTAACAACAACTGTCATTGATTTTTTCATAATCAGGCTATATGAAAATAGTTATTAAATTGCAATTCATACCTTGCCCCATCGTTATCTTCTGGTACGCAACAATTTTTTGTACTCAATAAGCATCTTTTCCAATTTTCGCTGCCCAGCATCACTTCCTATACGTAAATTACCCGACCTTACCGTCAAGTTGTGAACAGACGGATTCTGACTGTCGTTTTCAAGCAACTGATAATAGCCGTCGCCATAAAGCAACTGAAAGCCATAATTTGGACTTTGTATCGCACTCGTACCCATACAATAGCATGCACCGTTGATTCGCAGATAATCGATAATTGTAGGCTGCAAATCAGCATGCTGAAAAATACGTTCCGATACTTGATGCTTGGGATTCCACGGTTCAAAAAATAGCATAGGAACATCATACCATCCATCATAATCATTATATCTGGGCGAAAGTCCTTGTCCTGGATGGTCGCCAGTAATAATGAACAAGGTGTTGTTGTACCACTGCTGTTTAGAGCATATCTCAAAAAAATCGCGCAAAGCGCGGTCTGTATAACTCACTACCGAGAGCAACGGATGCTGACCTTTGAGAGCATCTGGAACTTCAAAATCAGATGGCACAGAATACGGATGATGCGAACTTATTGTAAATATCATACCGAAAAACGGCTCTGGAATCTTAGACAACACTTGTGCTGTATATTGCAGAAATGGCTTATCGTAAATACCCCAAGCATGATCGTAATCACTATCTTGCAACGATTGGTCAGCCACATACTCATCAAAACCCACATATCTGCCAAAGCCAGCTTTGGCGCACAACTCGTCAAAGCCCATCGACCCATTATGACAACCATGAAAGAATGCCGTATGATAACTATTGCGTCCCAAAATCCTTGGCAATGCTTCGAGTGTGTCGGGGCAATAGCCAGACATAGAATATGGCAACGACATCAGCGTTGGGCGAGATGAGATAATAGTAGCAATCGACTCGATAGACTTCTTACTATTAGACCTACCTTGATAACAAGTGCAGTATTGCGACAAGGAATCTAAAAATGGCGTACAACTATATTTCAAACTCGTGTTGTAACACCCCATATATTCTTGCGAGAAACTCTCCAATACAATCAGCACCACATTACAGAAACATCCTGAGTTGACCATAGACAGAGAGTCGGTAGCAACCAACGGTGTGAACCTTGTCGAAAACGAAACTCCTGCCGCCATATTAAAATCTGTATCAGGCAACAGCAATGGCTTGTTGGTTGATTCCAGAAGAGTAAATATACTATTGGTAACCAGCGGCATATTTTTGGGTTGACAATGGTCGGCTGCATCCTCAAATGACAACCATTTTGGCTGCGCTCCGCCGCGTGCCACAAAAAATAGTAGCGCAAAGCTGACAACCATACCACATATATCGTTGGCAAGATACCTGTTGTATTTACTACGATTAGCCAAAACGTATTTACTGCTTCGATATATCAGCAGAACCATCAATACCGCAAAAACAGCATAAGCATACCAGAAATCGGTGATATAATGAACAGCTTGCTCTCCCATGCCACCACTAAATCGCATGTATGAAAAAATCTCACTCGTTAGCCTACGATAAGTATATTGATAATAACAGCCATCGGCAAAATTACCGACAAGCACCAACATCAAAGGAATCCAAAACAAAAAAACATCGGTAAACTTACGGAACCAACCTTTCCAACGGATACGCAAGGGCAACAAGTTTAGCAACAGATAAGGCGAAAGCACAATCACCAGTGTAGCAAATCCAAAACGGACGTTCCCCCACAACACACCAAGTACCTCAGCAAAATTTTCCAAATGGAAAATTCTTATATTGTGAAGATAAAAAAACACCTGAGACACAAATAGTGCAAAAAAAGCCAGCAGCAGCCTGACTATCAAATAACTGTATATATTTACACTTCTTTTTTTTGCCATGGTCATATAATTTAGATCTCCGCATTGCCACCGTTCAACCCCAACCCATCTACACAATCATAAGTACAATCAATCAGGTCGATAGCCCGAATCTACAAGGATACGCTGAGAATCAGTATTTTCCAAAAGTTCTTTGACAGAACATTTGTAATTTTTCATATATTGCCTCACAATATGCCAGCCAATGTACGACACGGTGCGTGGAGCTGAATTCACAAAGACATTGGTTTTCGGAGCGTCGTCAACAAAATTATGAATCTGAGAATAATCGCTTACATATAGCAATTGATTCTGTATAAAATAGCCCCATACATTCACTTCGTTTTGCTGCATCCAATGCAACTGACGGTCGGTATAGCGTAGGCGGATACTGTCGGGAGTATCTGGAAGTGCCTGTTCCATTAGATACTGCACCTTGCCTTCCGCTACCATATAATCCAACAACGTCTGATCGCCGTTAGGGGTTGCCACAAACTGCCTAACCGCTTCCTCTACGCAGTCCGACACCAAGTGTGCACTATCGCACAGACGTATCAGATAAAGCGGATCGCCAAAATAACCAAAACGTTGCATCTGCGACACCACATACTGGTCAATAACCACAACAAGCGATTTGCTATCTCGATCAGCCTTAACTCTATTGGCATAACCCTCATTACCTATGTAGGTAACGAAATTAACAAACGAAATGTCTTCGTCCATCTCATGCAACTTGCTGAGGGCATCACCAAGTTCCAACTCTAACCACTCAAGATTTCCGAACGACCTACGGACAGCCTCGTCCAGACACCTCGCCACACTGTCGTTGTTTCGAAACTCATACACAAACGACATAAACCGATCATCGTCTGGATAGATATGAAGTAACGGTGTGGCATGTTCACGGTTAAAATCGGACAACGCCTGCGACAATTCTGCCTCAGGCGTATCAAACATTATACGTTCCAACCTTGCAAAATGAATTGACTGCCGTTGATGCCCACCGCGTCCACAAGCCACAGCCGCCATCAACGACAATCCAATACATATTGCAATCAATACTTTTTGCATAGACTTACTTTGCATCCAGTGTCTGGGCATTTTTCTCTGCCCGATCCGTTTCATTTAGAATCTTAAGTTTTGCCTCAAGCAATGCGATTTGCTGACGAGTGTGTTGCATTTTTTTATCAAACTCTTGTTTCAGCAAATCGGCGGAGCGACTATTGGAGAAAAAGCCAAGGTTGTTTTCCCACAATTTGATATCCGAACGCATTTTATCAATCTTATCTTGCAATGCCTGCTTCTCATTATTCACAAAACGCTGGTCGTCTCCTCCTTGGCGCACACGCTCGCGGAAAGCATTTTCCTCAGCTTCTCTCACACTGATTTTCAACTTCTCAAAATGAGCGTTGATAGTTGACCTAAATTCTTGCTGTATGCGGTCTTTTTCAGACATCGGGACATGACCTATCTCCATCCATTGACGCTGAAAATCTTTGATTACCGCCAGATTTTCATCTTTGCTCTCTCCAAACTCAAAGGCTTTAATTTGAGCGATGATAGCCTCTTTTTTAGCCAGATTCTCAGCCTCCGAACCGCGCAAATCCTTAAAATACTCTCCCTTCCGAGCAAAAAACACATCGCACGCCCCACGAAAACGCTGCCAAATCTTATCCGACACCTTTCGGTTGACCGGACCTATTGTTTTCCATTCTGCCTGCAATTGTAACAACTCATCAGTAGCACGCTTCCAGTCATCACGGTTAGCGATAGCCTCCGCTTTCAAGCAGAGGTCGATTTTGCGGTTGTAATTCTCGGTCTGCTCATCGTGCATCTGGTTCAGAAAGGCTTTCTTGGCTACGTAAAACTGGTCAACACGACCTTTGAATTTGCCCCAAATCTCCTCGTTTAT
>JAGHVA010000249.1 GCA_018064565.1 Candidatus Colimorpha onthohippi | reverse complement strand
CATTAATTATGCAATCATGAAAAAAATATCTGCTTTATTGCTATTCGCGATAATGAGTTTGTGTCAATTACATGCACAGACGATGATGTTGGATCACAGTAGCAAGCGTTATGGTTTTGTAAAAGATGACGGTACGTGGCTGATTAAGCCTATCTATCAGCGTGCTACAGCCTTTAGAGGAGAGGAGCGGAAATATGCGGTGGTTAGGTATGACGATTTTTGGGGCTGCATTGATATTCAGGGTAATATGGTGGTTCGAAATGTTTTTGGTACCAGAGAGGAGGCAGAGGATGCAGGTGCCGAATGGATGAAAGCAGATGAGCCTGGTAGGTGGGTCTATCCTGCATGCAATGCAGAAACACGCAAATGGGGTTTCGTCAATTACTATGGTCAGTGGAAGTTTCAGCCAATTTATGAAGGCGCAGGTACCTTCACGGGTAGAGAACCAATGAGTTTTGCGGCCGTAAAGATTAACGAACGTTGGGGGTGTATTGACAGTAAAGGCATTTTGATTGTGAATAGCGTCTTTGAAACGCGCGAACAGGCGGAATTGGCTGGCAATCAGTGGATAAGTGGTAGGCATTACGATACTTGGCGTATGGGTGTGTTAGATGCAAAGACAGGCAAATATGGCGTAGTGAACTATCTGGGGCGCTGGGTGGTGAAGCCTGACTACGAGATGATTTGCAATTTTGGTGACGATCATCACCATGCCTATGCTCAGGCGAAGCGCGAAGGGCGTTGGGGTAATATTGACCGCAACGGCAAGCATGTTGCAGAGTGTATATTTGCCACAGCTGCCGATGCAGCTTATGCACTCAACGAGATGGAACATGGCCGTAAGATTACAAGTTGGCGGTTCCCCGTAGAGCATCCTGAAACTCATGCTTGGGGGTGGGTCGATTATTTAGGCGAGTGGGTTATAAGCCCTATGTATCAAGAGGTAACTCATTTTGTGGGTGACACTGGCCATTTTGCTACAGCCAAATTGGATAAGAGATGGTGTGTGGTAGGTGAGACGGGCATGCAGATGTCGAAGGTGGTGTTTGTGATTCCTACTGATGCTTGGCAGGCTGGTGTAGAGTGGGATGGTCGAAAGGAATTGGGTTATTGGCAATGTCCAGTGATGGACACCACGACCCACTCGTGGGGGTATGTCAACTATAAGGGCGACTGGTCTATACGAGCCACATTTGATGATGCGAAGGGCTTTGAGGGTGAGGGAGCCAACCGTTTTGCTCCTGCTAAGAGAGAGGGACTTTGGGGCTGTATCGACAATACAGGCAAATTCGTGGTCAATCATCAATACAAAACCAGTGCAGAGGCATACGAGCAGGGACGCAAGTGGTCAGCACGTCAGAAATACTAATTTCCGTTGAACTATATCGTCAAAAACGGGATCATTGTCAATGAGGGGAGTCTGAAAAAAGACGACCTCTATATCGTGGACGGCAAGATAGCAGACCAGATTCCAGCGGGTACCGTGGAAGTTGTGGATGCTACGGGTTGTTATGTGCTGCCTGGAGTGATAGATACGCATGTCCATTTTCGCGAACCAGGTTTGACCGATAAGGCAGACATGGCTTCGGAAAGTCGTGCAGCCATATCGGGAGGTGTTACCTCGGTGATAGATATGCCCAACACGATACCTCAAACCACAACAATAGAGACGCTTGAATCTAAAGAGCGCATAGCTGCTGAGCATTGTGTGGCTAATTATGGCTTTATGCTGGGTGTTACCGAAGATAACATTCAGTCGTTGTTGCAGATTGATTGCAAACGTTATGCTGCGTTGAAACTTTTTTTAGGCAGCAGCACGGGCAATATGTTAGTTCAGGATTCCGACAAGTTGGATGAACTGTTTGAGCATGCGCGCAAACTGATAGTTGTGCATTGTGAGGATGAGGGAGTAATCACTGCCAATATGGCAGCGTGCAAGGCTCAGTTCGAAGGTACATCGGACGAGTCGGCGTCGTTGCATCCCAAAATCCGTACCACAGAGGCTTGCTATGTGAGTACATACAAGGCAATTGAGCGTGCGCGCAAGTATGGTACTCGGTTGCATATAGCACATTTGAGCAGCGCAGCCGAACTGGACTTGTTGAGCAACAAGGATATAAATCAAAAACTGATAACAGCGGAAGTTACACCCAATCATTTGTGGTTCGACGACCGCGATTATGCAACTTTGGGCAATCAGATAAAATGCAATCCCTCCATCAAGAGTAATGATGACAGATTGGCGTTGTGGGCTGCATTGTATGATGGTTTGATTGATACCATTGCCACAGACCATGCACCCCATACTTGGGAGTCTAAGCAACGCCCATATTTTGCAGCACCCAGTGGTATCCCATCAATACAGCACTCGCTTTTGATGATGTTGGAGCCGTTTTTTAACCCATCGGTTGACGGTGGTCAGCAGTCGGATTTGCTTCAGACATGGTTGCCGTTGATTGTAACCAAGATGTCGCACAATCCCGCTGATATATTTGGCATTCGTAACCGAGGCTACCTTCGAAATGGCTATTGGGCAGATGTGGTGTTGGTTCGTCAGGGTGTTACAAATGTTACAGATGCGAGTTTACAGTATAAATGTGGATGGAGTCCTCTGTTGGGGCAGTCGTTCCATGGCGAGATTGTGCGAGTGTTTGTCAATGGAGTGCCAGCCGATGCTGGTCACAAGTCATCAATGGCACTTGAGTTTAGTCGATAGGATTTTGTGCGGATATATCAAATTGAAGTTTGTTTTCGATAAGCCGAGCGTATATGGGTTCGCTTGTATGCCAAAGCGAGAAAACGACTGTCAGCAAAGAGTCAAATATAATATATGACAAATATAACATGAAAAGTAGAAGAATATTTTTGTCTTTTTTATTGGTGATATTGCTGTGTACAGTTTTTCTGCCCACGCAAGCAGCCGAGATCAATCCTGACCGGCTTCCTGCAACGGCACAACGTTTGATACGCCGTTATTTCACGGGATCTATACCTATCTATGCTGTACGTGAAAAAGGACATTATGAGGTGATAACCAACGATAATGTCTCCATGTTTTTTGACTATCGGGGTCGTTGGTTAGAGATTCGTTGCACCGAAGGAATTTCTGATGCTGTATTGCCCGTAGCTATCCGTATTTATGTGGTAAGACATTTCTCGCACATGCCTATTATATATGTCAAACATAGTCGTAGAGGTTATAAAGTCGGGCTGGCTAATGGCTTGGTATTGAGATTTAATGCGAAGTGCAAATTTGTAGGAGTGGAGTAGTACGCTTGTTGCAGGTGAATAGAATAAGTGTTAAATGTAATGGGTGGAATAATTAGTTTTTGTGTTCGCTTGGTTCAGCGTTGGTTACCTGAACCTTTTATTTTTGCAATATTGTTGACGCTGCTGGCAGCGGTGCTTTCGATGCCGATATGCCATCAGACACTTGTGGAGGTGGTGCTCAACTGGGGCGGAGGGGTATGGAGTTTGCTCGGTTTTTCTATGCAGATGGCGCTGGTGCTTGTAGGTGGGTCAGCATTGGCAGAGGCTCCTGTAGTTAGGCGTGGTATTGACCGACTGGCTGTTATCCCCAAGTCGCCAATGGCTGCCATAGCTTTGGTTACGGTAGTCTCTTCTCTTACCTGTTGGCTCAATTGGGGTTTTGGTCTTATAGTAGGTGCCATTTTTGCTAAAGCGGTAGCTCGTCGACTACATGGCGTTGACTACCGGCTCTTGATTGCATCGGCTTATAGTGGTTTTGTGGTATGGCATGCGGGCATATCGGGATCTATCCCTCTGGCTATGGCAACCGATGGCGATTCGTTGGCCAAGACTACCAATGGCTACTTGACCACTCCTGTTCCGCTCGATCAGACGCTCTTTGACTGGCACAATGTGCTGATGGTGATTCTGGTAATAGTAGCAATTACGGTGGTGAACACTTTGATGCATCCTCGTGCTGATGTGGTAACTATTGATCCATCGCTGCTCGATGTCAATGACGATGTGAAAGAGAATTTAGACAAGCATACGCCTGCAAGTCGTATGGAAAATAGTCGTTGGCTTTCGTGGATTTTATCCTTGCTGGGAATCAGTTATTTATTGTTGCGCATCACGATAGGTGGGGGGACGGTTGACTTGGGTTTTGTGATTATGCTATTCTTATTTGCAGGTTTGTTGCTTCATGGTACTCCTATCGCTTATGTTAGGGCATTTACTAAGGCTACTTCCAGCGCAGCAGGCATCATTTTGCAGTTCCCGTTTTATGCAGGTATTATGGGCATCATCACGGGTGTGGGAGCCAGTGGCATCTGTTTGGCTACAGTGATAAGTGATGCTTGTATTGCAATCTCTACGCCATCTACCTATCCGCTGTTGTCATTTATCAGTGCAGGAGTTGTGAATCTTTTTGTGCCTTCAGGCGGTGGACAGTGGGCGGTTCAAGCCCCAATTATGTTTGCTGGAGCATCTCAACTTGGTGTTGATTCTGGTTTGACGGGTATGGCGATTGCGTGGGGTGATGCTTGGACCAATTTGATTCAGCCATTTTGGGCACTTCCTGCATTGGCTATTGCTGGACTTTCTGCTAAAGATATAATGGGATTCTGCTTGGTAGATCTTGTGGTGTCGGGTATAATTATAGCGGGAGGATTGCTCCTATGGGCTATGTGAGATTTATAGGTCAACCTATAGTCTTTCAACGAAGACTATCTTGAGGTTTGTAGTAGGTCAGTCTTTGTTGCAAATTCAGGCATGGGTGTGTGCCGAAGCGAGAAAAACGACTGTTTTGGAGAAACAAACCATAATTTGTGATTTTATTATTTTTTTGTCGTATCTTTGCAATTTCTTAAAAGGATTTAGAAATGACGTGGGCATAAGTTAGCAAGTATAAGTATAATTGACTTGTGTGTGCGCATATTTTTTTTTACTATTTATAATACAATCCACTACAGATAATGATAGCAAATGAGTTACTTAATCCCAGAAGTATTGTGATATGTGGTGCTTCGGGTGATGTGCGCAAGCCAGGTGGCAAAGCACTATATAACCTATTGAATAGTTCGTTCAAAGGCAATATCTATGCCGTCAATCCAAAAGAGACAATGGTTCAGGGAGTGCGGTGTTATGCCAAGGTAGAGGATTTGCCTCAGGTTGATTGTGCCATACTTTGTATAGCTGCCAAGTTTTGCCCAGGCACTGTTGATGTCCTCACTCAGCAGAAAGGAACCAAGGGTTTTATTATCGTAAGTGCTGGCTTCTCGGAGGAGAATGCGGAGGGTGCTGCGCTCGAGAAGCATATCGTAGATAGCGTCAATGCTGTTGGCGGATCGTTGATAGGTCCTAATTGTACTGGATTTTTGAATACCAATTATAGTGGATGTTTTGATACACCCATACCTACACTTGATCCTCATGGTGTAGATTTTATCACGGGAAGTGGTGCTACTGCTGTGTTTATTAAGGAGTATGGTATTACCAATGGTCTCACGTTCAATAGCGTGTGGGCGGTCGGAAATAGTGCACAAATAGGCATTGAGGATGTGTTAGAGCATCTTGATGCCACGTTTGATCCCAATCGTTCCAGCCGTGTAATAATGCTTTATATGGAGAAGATAGGCGATCCGCAACGTTTGTTGCGTCATAGTCGCAGTCTTATCAACAAGGGATGCCGTATAGCCGCAATCAAGAGTGGCGGTAGCGCTGCGGGCAGCCGTGCGGCGAGCAGTCATACAGGTGCGTTGGCTACCAACGATGCTGCGGTTGATGCTCTTTTCCGTAAGGCGGGTATTGTGCGTTGTCATAATCGTCAGGAGCTTACCACGGTGTGTGCCATATTTATGCACCCAGAACTCAAAGGCAAGCGTTGTGCTGTGGTAACCCATGCTGGGGGACCTGCTGTGATGCTTACCGATGTGTTGAGCAATGGTGGAATGGAAGTGCCATCACTCAAAGAACATCCTAAATCGGCTGCATTACTTGAAAAACTCTTTGCCGGTTCATCGGTGGGCAATCCTATCGACTTCCTTGCTACGGGTACTGCCGAGCAACTTGGATATATATTGGATGCAGTCGAGAATGATTTTGACAATATCGATTTCAGTGTGGTTATCTTCGGTTCTCCAGGATTGTTCTCTAACCGCGAGGTGTATGCTCTGCTCGATGAAAAAATGAAGCATTGCAAAAAGCCGATATTCCCAGTGCTACCCTCTATCATCAATGTGAAGGATGAAATACAGGAGTTTATTGGTCGAGGTAGAATCAATTTCCCTGAGGAGTGTGTGTTGGGTAATGCGTTGTGCAAGGTGTATAATACCCCCAAGCCTCAGCTGGAGAATGTTGAGCAGCCTATTGTGGATGTTGACCGTATTCGTGCTACTATAAATCGTTGTAAGAGTGGTTATCTGGAGATAGCGGATTATAACGAGTTGCTTGATGCCGCAGGTATCAGCCGTAAGAAGAGTGTGGAGGTTACCACGCGTGAGGCAGCGTTGGCGTTTGCCCGCGAAGTGGGATGCTCATCGGATGTGCCGTTGGTGATGAAGGTAGTAGGACCTCTTCACAAGAGTGATGTGGGAGGCGTTACATTGGGTGTTAAGGATTTAGATACCGTGGCGAAAGAGTTTGATCGTTTGATTGTCATACCAGAGACGTATGCGGTAGAGATGTATCCGATGCTCGACGGTACGGATGTGTATGTGGGAGCCATCAAGGATGAGAAGTTTGGTCATCAGATTTTCTTTGGTTTGGGTGGCATATTCATAGAGGTGTTGAAGGATGTCCAAAGTGCGTTGGCTCCAGTTACAGCGGCAGAGGCCAAAGAGATGCTTACCCATTTGCGAGGATATAAGATATTGCAGGGAGTGCGCGGGCAAGAGGCGGTAAACATCGATTTGTATGCCGACCAGATTGCGCGAGTTAGCGCATTGGTTCAAGCTGCTCCTGAGATAGTAGAGATGGATTTGAACCCATTGTTGGGTAACGCTCACTATGTTACGGCAGTTGACGCTCGCATACGTATTCAGAAATAGTATATTATCGACTAATGTTATTTGTTGCCGAAAGAGATGTCTGATACGAGTTTGATACCCCCTTGCCAGTCTTCGACCGAGATGAATCTCAATGATTATCTGCTTGCGTTAGAGATGGTTCCCAATGCGCGTGACTTGGGTGGCATTCGCACTCAGGATGGTCGTGTTGTAAAAAAAGGTAAGTTGATACGCAGTGGCATGTTGGCGCATGCCAGTGAGGCGGATATCATATATCTTCGTGATACATTGCACATCAACACAGTTATTGATCTTCGTACAGCGTATGAGGTAAGCAAGAGCCCCGATCAGTTTGTGCCAGGTGTTCGATCTATCAGCATGCCTGTGCAGGATAAGAAAAATAATCTGTGGGTGGCGATGTCTAAGTTGCCAGGTTCCGAGCCCGAGCGGTTGCGGGCATTTGCCCGTACAGATTTGGGCAAGGAGATGACTCGCAAGATGTATAAAGGCTTTGTAACAGATGAATTTTGCCAGTTGCAGTTTGCTGCATTTCTGGAATTGCTGGCTACTCGTCATAGCGAGCGGCCTATCTTATGGCATTGTTCGCAGGGCAAAGATCGCACTGGACTTACGGCGGCGTTGTTGCTTTTCGCCCTTGGTTGTGATCGGGCTACAGTTGTCAATGAGTTTCGGCTGACAAATGTGTATTATCAAGATGCCATAGATTTTGCTGTGGCAAAGCTGCGGGAAGAGGGCGGTACAGATGAGGATGTGTCGGTAATAGAGGCTATTATGGGAGTGAGGGTGGATTATTTTGAGGATGCACTGGATCTTATCGACAGTGAGTATGGAAGCATGGAAAGGTATCTTCGGGAGGTGCTTGTTCTGACCGAGGAGGATATCGTGTCTCTCCGTTCTATGTATTTAGTATGAACTATAATAATATCAAATCAATAACCACGTATCATATAAGACATGAAAAAAAGATTTGACCCTATCAAAGATAAGTGTGGCGAGATTATCGAATGTTTGATGGCATCGCCAGATATGCCCGCTGATGACGGATTGCAGTTTAAGATTCGTCTCTCGATAGAGGAAGCAGTGGAGAATGTTGTTCGTTACGCATACGGCACAGGTGATGGTTGGA
>JAGHVA010000265.1 GCA_018064565.1 Candidatus Colimorpha onthohippi | reverse complement strand
TTGAAGCTGCAGGGCTATACAAACATGAGCGTATCATTGAGAGCGCCCAAGGTGCCGAGATTATGGTAAAAGGCAAGAAATGTCTGAATTTCTGTGCAAATAACTACCTCGGATTAGCCGACAACAAGGAGCTTATCGAGGCTGCTAAGAAAGGGATGGATGCCCGCGGTTTTGGTATGGCAAGTGTTCGTTTTATCTGCGGTTGCCAAGATCTTCACAAACAACTTGAAAAGAAAATCGCTGAGTTTTTTGGCACCGAAGACACTATCCTCTATGCCGCTTGCTTTGACGCCAACGGTGGAGTATTTGAACCTCTTCTCACCGCAGAGGATGCAATCATCAGCGACTCTTTGAACCACGCCTCAATCATTGACGGTGTACGTCTCTGCAAAGCCCAGCGCTATCGTTATGCTAATGCCGACATGGCTGACCTTGAGGAGCAACTCAAAGCTGCACAGAGCAACCGCTTCCGCGTAATCGTTACCGATGGTGTATTCTCAATGGACGGCAACGTATGCCCACTTGACAAAATCTACGAATTGGCACAGAAATACGATGCTATGGTGATGGTAGATGAGAGCCATAGTGCAGGTGTTGTCGGCAAGACTGGTCGTGGTGTTACTGAGCGCTACAACCTCCGCGGCAAGATTGAAATACTGACTGGTACTCTCGGCAAAGCCTTTGGCGGTGCCATGGGCGGATTTACCACTGGTCGTAAAGAAATCATTGATATGCTGCGTCAACGCAGCCGTCCATATCTGTTTTCCAACTCTATGGCTCCTGGTTTGGTTGCTGCTGGTATTCGCATGTTTGACATGATGAGCGAGACCAACGAACTGCAAGACAAACTGCATGCTAATACCGATTATTTCTTGCGTCGCATGAAAGAAGAAGGATTTGACTGCAAACCCAGCGAGAGTGCTATCTGCGCTGTCATGATTTATGATGCAGCCAAGAGCCAGCAATATGCCGCCAAGATGCAAGAAGAGGGTATCTTTGTTACTGGATTCTACTATCCTGTGGTACCTAAAGGGCAAGCCCGTATCCGCGTACAAATTAGTGCCGCTCATGAGCACGAACACCTTGACAAGTGCATAGAGGCTTTCAAGAAAGTTCGCAAAGAAATTGAGGGTTAATCTTCTCAATATTCATACAAGAGAAAGCGGGAACTGCTGCATAGCAATTCCCGCTCTTTTTGTATATCTCCACCTGTTAACGCTCGACTGAAAATTTGAATTTACAATAGCTGTGGTACACCTCGCCAGGATGTAGATAAGCATTGCTTTCCGCCCAATGCTTGTTGGGGCTGTCTGGATATTTCTGTGTCTCAAGGCAGATAGCACCCCGTTGCGGATAAGCAACACCACCTTTACCCTTAACCGTTCCATCCAAGAAGTTGCCAGTATAGACCTGCATGCCTGGCTCGGTAGTATATACATCAAGCGCAATGCCCGTGACAGGGCTAACCAGATGAGCGCAAGGGCGCGTGGCATTACCTTTGGTATTCAAAACCCAGTTGTGGTCGTAGCCATTGCCATTTTTGAGTTGCTCAAACTCGAAATTGGAGATATCCTTGCCAACCTCTTTCGGCTGTCGGAAATCCATAGGAGTACCCTCTACTGGAAGAATCTCACCCGTAGTCATAAAAGTGTTGTCCACTGGGGTGTAGCTGTCGGCGTCAATAGTCAAGATATGATTGGTGATAGGCATCTCTCCCAAACCAGACGCCGCATCGGAGTTGAGGTTGAAATAAGAATGATTGGTCATATTGATAACCGTAGTCTTGTCTGTAGTTGCCTCATACTTAATCTCAATGGCATTGTCATCGGTCAAGGTATAGACCACTTTGACCTGCATCTCGCCAGGGAAATTGTTGTCGCCATCGGGACTGACCATGGTAAGCACCAAAGAGGTGCTGTCTGGACGCTCAACATCATACACTTGATACTGCCAACCTGTAAAACCACCATGCAAACAATGCGGGCCGTTGTTTTGGGGCAACTGAATAGTCTGTCCGTCCACCTCAATGCGGCCTTGATTCAACCGATTGGCATAACGACCAATGATGGCTCCAAAATCGCTGGAATTGTTTTGAGGGAAGAAATCAGCGGCATTGTCAAATCCTAATACCACATCACGCATCTTACCATCGCGATCAGGCACCATAACAGAGGCTATACGACCTCCAAAATTGGTAATGCAGACCTCCATGCCGTTGGCATTGCGAAGTGTGTAAAGATGGACATCTTTAGCACCACGCATCTCATCCACATACACCGTGTCAAAATCAGATGGATTCAAACCCGATAACGTTCTCTCGGCAATGGAAACGCCATCCACCATATCGCTTTTGCAAGCACCAAATAGTGCTGCAGTTGCAGCAGTTGCAATCATAATATTCTTGATTTTCATATATAAATAAATTGATTTGGAAATGCAAAGATACAAAAAAAACAATTAACCTATCCGCATAATGTTCATCCAGAGATACTAAGAGCATCTCATGGCACAACCATTTTCGATAAGCAGCGGGCAGACTGCGTTTGCAATACGCCGAGGCGAGAAAACAACTGTTGCATGGGAACCAACATCACCCATGACGGAGCAACTGTTACGACAGAAAATATAGGATACAGCGCCACATATCAGAACAAAGACAGTAATAAAAACAAACCAATACCTAAATAATTGCCCAAGACATATCCTAACAAGCCAATACATATACCCGTAACTATAACATTCCTATTGCCTAACAAAGCAGCAACCATAGGGACAAACGGTGGAGAATTGATCAATGCCACCGAACCAACCAACACACTATCTCCATCTATATGGAGGAGCCGCGCAAATAAAACCTGCAACACCAAACTTCCAAATACCACAAAGGCTATATAAGCCAAAATATTCAAACTGCCCATCAAGTCCATGTCGCGCACATCACATCCGTTGGCTAATGCAAAACAAAACACATACGTGCAATACAATCCAATATCAAACGAGCCCTCTCCGACATGTATAAATGGGACAAACGAAACCCCAATAGCCAATGTGGTGAGCAGTAGTATTAGCACCGTCATATTCAAACCATCATCCCCCCCTATAATAGCAGCAACTGCTACTGAGAGACCCGCAATGACAACCGCTAACACTACGGCAATTAACGACTGCCTCCAATGATCTCTGTCAAATGGGAATATTGGTGTTGAAAAGATATTATTCGCATCAGCACCCATGTTTTTTTTCTCCGCATCAGCATTAGCAGGAAGCAACTTGCGAAACACATTTTTTGCAAAGAAAATAACAAATAATAGATACAATCCTGTAATAACCAAGTCATAACTGGTTACGTACAAAAATAAATCATTAGAGATTTCCACGCCCTTAGCAATTGCACCAATATTGGGCATTCCTCCCGTATAAATGCCAATACATACAGCACTTATCTTTGCGAAATCGGATTGCGAATAGTAGCCACGAAACAAGAAAAAGCCTATAACCGTAGCCAGCAATATAGCCAACAAGCCTGTAAAAAAGACCTTGAATGCCTTGCCCACATGCCAACTACGCAAGTTACAACTCATAAGCATCAAAGGTATTGCCAACGGGATAGCAATATTTGATACCATATCGATGGCACGGGCTCCATCACACAAAGATTTTGCATTTGTTGCATTGGCTACTACAAGACCGATGGCATATAGTAACGACATCGGACTGACTTTGCCAATCCAACTCCAACGGCGTTCTAAATTCATCACCACCAAGGGGACCACCAAAAGGTAAAGCAAATACAAACAAATCATCGTAAGACAATACTACTTACCTACAGAACGAAATCTCAGACTTTCCCATAGGCACAGAGGTAGCTAAAGCGATGCCTCGCTGCCCTCGATTGTTGACAGCGCAATAAAAATGATAGGTAACACCGTTCCAGTTAACCAAATAACTTTTATGGGCATAACGCTCATCGTACGACTCGCTCGGATAGATAAGATCCTCCCCCTGCCAGTCATACCAATGTACCAAATCGCGACTACAGGCAAATGTGTTATATGCTTTATATGGTTTATGAGGATCAAAAGCCCGAAAATAAAACATCACATACAGATTGCCTATCTGCTGAATATGAGCATCGCCCGAGATGGTATTATCATCTTCGTGCGAGACAACTGGATTGCCTGCATAACGGTCCCAATGAATCATGTCGTTGCTGCATGCAATACCTATACGTTCGGCACCAAGACCATTCTTTTCATTGACACCATAAGCATTATAAAACATGACAAAATCGTAACCAAAATGCCGTTCTTTGTCACGGAATACAGCAGACTTATACTGTGTTACTTTCTCAAACCACTGTGAGGCACTATCCAAAGGAGACAAGACATGAGTAGGATATACCTCCCACTCATGAGGCACGACTGGATTGTCCGAATATGCCATACCAATATGCAATGGTCGCGTCTCATAGCCTTCTAACGCACCTCCAAGATACGACATCCAATAGCGACCCTGAAAACGTTCTAACTCATAACTTCCACCCCACTTACTATCTACCAAAGCAGCATAACCGCCGCGTTGAGCCTTATCCCAACCCTGCTGGCTACGCGAAAGGATTAAGCTTGATGACTTCCAATGCAACAAATCATCGCTTTCTGCTATAGCTGTTTGATAGCCTTTTTCATCAAAAATAAGATACGTCATATACCAGCGGTTGTTGAATCTAAAAACAGTGGGGCTATCGGTCATGTGAGCACTATCAGCAGGAGCCACGACCAAACCGTACTTCACAGGTGTTTTGACTATATTATAAATATTCTCCATCTCTTTTTGAGTTATGGGATTCGACGCAACAACCCTGAGTTCAACAAACAGTGTGAGCAATAACAAAAAGAAGCTAAGCGAAAACTTCATATACATAAATTTAGAGAATTATATTATTACTGTCCGGTAAGATTTTTGAAAATATATAGAAATGTCTTATTTTCAGTTAGATTGTAGTACGCACCGTAGTATAGGACTTAGTTTGTCAGAAATAGCCTGAAAGGCTT
>JAGHVA010000104.1 GCA_018064565.1 Candidatus Colimorpha onthohippi | reverse complement strand
CATAGCATTATAGGTTGTGAATTGCTTAAAAATTAGAGACTCAAAAACATCATAAACATCCTGTTCAACATTTGTTTTGTTTTGTTTATGTTGTGAATTGCTTAAAAATTAGAGACTCAAAAACATCATAAACATCATGATCTTGAAAAAATTGATTTGCTTCGTAGTTGTGAATTGCTTAAAAATTAGAGACTCAAAAACATCATAAACATCACGATTCTTGTAACGGTTTGTAATTTATTATGATGGGTTACAAATTAGGAATTAAAAAAGTGGGTTTATGCAAAAAGGAATCCTTTTGATGAAAAAGGATTCCTTTGTTCTATTTTGCTCCAAACGGCTAAAACAGCTCTAACTGAACTCCTGCCTGTGGGGTGTTGTGTGGCTTTTGCCCATAGAAAAGGTGCATCTCGCCAAACTGCTTGTCGGTAATGCCCAGCACCCCAACCTTGCCTAATGGGGGGAGCATCTGCTTTACCCGCTTGAGGTGGACATCCATATTCTCGCGGCTGGAACAGTGGCGGACGTAGATGCTGAATTGGAACATGTTGAAGCCATCGCAAAGCAAATCCTTGCGGAACTGCGCTGCATTGCGACGGTCGGCAACAGTATCGGTGGGTAGGTCGAAAAAAACAAGTAGCCACATGACTCGGTATTGACTATAGCGTGATGGGTTGTTCTCAATTGTTGACATTGGGGTTGTATGAAGGGTAAAGTATCTGCCGAGACTGCCCTGCATAGCATCGCGCCAGCGATGCAGTGGTAAGCGTGGCGGCTACCATCAGCGGGCTGCTCTTGCCATCGATGGTTACATCTTCGACGGGGATGGTAAGCAGCTGCCGTTTGATGTCGGTGGTAAGCTCCTCGCAGTGCGGCTGCTGCTGCAAGATGGAAACCACCTTGTTGTCCACCACTGGCCGATAGGGTTCCATGATGTCGTCGGCCAAGCAGTAGGCGTTGTAGCGGTTGTGGTGGTGGATGCCGAGTGTGGGCAGCAGTCCGCTGCCTACCAGCGAGCGCGCCACCACCGACCGCAGTATGGCGTAGCCGTAGTTGAGCAGTGGGTTGGGCATCTCGCCATTGCGGTCGCGCACAAACGAGGGGAACTGCTTAAAAATATATTTCCAATAGTGTGCTGCGGCTTGGGCTTCGCGGTTGTCGGGGTCGCCGCTGCGCACGCTGTCGGCCATCACCATCAGCGGCTTGGCTTGCTGAGGGTTGTGGCGTTGTAGCATGGCAGCCTGCCCCATAATCTTGGCGCGTATGGTTTGCATCCACAGCTGCTTGCGGAGCGGCACCGACGCCTCTATCTGATGCTGAAAGCGTTCGCTTTGCAGACTGTTGGAGGCTATGGGCATCAGCAGCCCCGATGGCATAAAACGGTCGTTGCAGGTGATAACGGCACTGTTGTTTTGCACCAGCGCATCTAATAGCGGGGCGGTGATGGAGATTTGTTGCGATTCGAGCAGCACTACGCCGATGTCCTCAATGGGGATGGTTCGCACCAGTTCGGTGCCATCACCTTGCCGCACCACCATCTGGCCATGCTGCAGCGACAGTTGTGCGGGGTTCATAAAAGCAAGCGTCTTTTTGATCATACGGCTAATATTCTCCTACAGCTACAATCTGCCCGATGTGGTTGACCCGAACTTTGACAATGCCTTCCAGATTTGCAGGAATCCATATGCTTTTCCACGTTAATCCTTTCAATGCAGCGGGGTATTCTACATTAGTTTCAAGGTGATGTCGGAAAAAATATTGGTTGTGAGTTATTTTTTGTACCCGGTAGAGGTGCTGGCTGATGATGGCATTGTGGGCGGGGTTGGTAAGGTCGTAGTCGGCAGGCGAAAAGTCGGGGCTGGGAAACACAAAATACTCGTTCTGCTTCATGGTGAACAAGAATTGCCACCCGAGGTCGCTGTTGTAGTCCTTGTCCACAACGGGCAGCCCTTGCAGCCCTCTGGCTGTAGCCTCCATAAAGCTGACCACATGCTCTTGCAACACCCCATTGGCATCGCGGAATATGGCTACATGGTGGTTGTTGGAGGGGCTGACATAGTCGGTAGGTATCTTATGCTCTTCGGCATCTAATATTGGCTTGCCAAAGTGGTCTTTCTTGTCATGGAGTGGCACAGCATTGGCAATGCCGCTTATGCGCACGCGCTTCAGGGCAATGCCTTTGGCTTGGTTTACCCATATCGGGTCTTCTTCAAGGTTGCTGAACGCCTTTTTGGCATCGCCGCCATACTTTGCCAGCCGCTCTCGGAGCAACTGCTGTATGCCCTTGTCGATTACTTTGTCTATCTTCAATTCGGGCGATATCTCTTTGCGAATTGGGTAGTAGGTCTCGTACTCTACTATCTTTACCGTCTTGCCCAATTGGGCGGAGTGCGCCTCGTCGAGCCAAATCGGGTTTTTGTCGGGAGCATTCTTGCCCGTAAATGCCTTTTTGGCATCACCACCAAAGGCATCTAATCGTGCTTGTAGGGCTTGGCGCTCATTCTTTTTGGCCACAAGGGCTATCATCTCGGCGGTCATCTTGCTACCCACAGCCACCTGGCGTGTAGCATACTGCTTGCTGCAGCCATATACCGACTCGTTGTGCAGTTGTCCTCGAGGGGTGAGTTGCACACGCTTGTTGAGGCTACCATGCTTCTTGGTTTTGTTGACATTGGGCGTCAGCACCTTGTTTTTAGCCTTGATGGATATCAATATCTGCTGTAGGTGTATCTTGGCTTCGTAGCGGAACTGGTCGAGAGGCATGGGTGGGAGGAAGCGCAAATTGCCATTGGTGTCTTTGTACAACTCTTTTTGCTGGATAGCATAGATGGCGCCAGCTTTGTCGCTGCGGGCGTTGAGGTTGTTCAGATACTGGATATAGGAAGGCTTGGTAAAGGCTATGGTCAGTGCATCCATAGCGTGGTGGCGGTGGTCGTTGCGTTTGGTCCAGTCCTTGATTCTACGGTAGGTGCGTCCGTCGTGGTCTTGAAATGTCTCCGTAAGCCCTAAGGCGTTGTATTTGTCCCAATTCAGCTCTTGCATTACGTTTACCAACTGCCAGTCGTCGCGTAGTCTGTCGGTGATAGAGCCAGTGGTGGCAACTACCGTTCGGCACATATCCTCCAGCAGTTCGCAGGCCTTGCGTGATATGTATTGTGTGTTGCGCAGGTCGCGGTCGATAAAATCGCTTGGGATATCTGCCTCTCGCATCAGCAGCTTTTTGTACTTGGCTTGGCTTAAACAACCTCTTTGAAACAAGTCGCGAAGGCGCTGTTTGTACTGCTCTACCTCTTCCTGACTGTAGGTCGTCAACATGTAGTCCATAGCGGTGGATGCGCCTTTGTCGATGTTTACTTGACGAGTTTCGAGCGTTTTGTTGCTAAACGAGTCGTCAAATAGCCGAGCCTGAGGTATGATATGCTCTATGTCAAACTCCTTCGAAAATAGCTTCTCTTCGGGAATATACGTTTTGCTGTAAAGGGTGTGGAATCCGTTAGGTTCCAGCTCTTTGTATAGCCTATAGCGCAGGATATCGTTGCCGCTTACATGTGAGAAGCCGAATTTGTCCTGAATCTCCTTCTTGTACTGCTCGTTGCGAATGGTATTGTCAGAGATAGATTTAGTCATATCTGCACGTTCTTGCGCATTTCTCTTAAGTTCGCGAGCCAGCTCAATCCTTATCTCGTCGGGCTTGCCATAGGCGGCAGACACGCCGTTTACCACATGAATCATCTGGTTTAATATCTTTTCGACCACAGGGTTGCGGAGTGCGCCACGAGGGATTTGATCCAAATGGTCTTTGTACTGGCGCTGATCCAACTCTTCGCGTGTGCGCGAACGTTCAGAGTGGCGGTAGCCAGCGTTCGAACAAGCCTTACTATACTCATTTCCAGCCTTCAGGCGAGGCAGAATCAGCCGCATGGCCTTGCTGCTAAGATTGCCATAATCGTCTTGGAACGTTACAGCCGATAAAGTAACCGCACTGTCGTGGTCAAAACCAAACTGCTCTTTTAATCGATTGATAAGAGCTACGTTGCCCGTGGCGGAATTGTCGCCCTCGTAAGAGTATAGCAAGTGCCAGAGCCTGAATAGGGGTTGCTGCTCGTAGTCCTTGCCTACATAGTCGGAATGAAAATGTATGATATCGGCAGTAACACCCAGTTGTTTCAGTCCACCGCCTATCACTGTCTCTATCTCGGATGCGCTCATTTTGTCGATATTGTACTCATCGCTACCATTCAAGGTCAATATTTTGGCGTAAGCACGAACCAATGCCGACAGCGTGCGGTTGCCCTCTATCTCTGGGTAGTTCAAGTCGTACTGCTTGCCCTTGCTGCCAAACAGCACCTTCAGCACCTTATCCTTTTTCATCTTGTCTTGGTACTGCAACTCGTTAGCCAGTAGGTTCATCTCATCGAGCGTGATAGAACGACTTCCTTCCTCGTTTCTGATTGCCAAGTTGTTTAGAATCTGCCATATTTTGAACTCTTGAAACAGAGGCGACGACTTGGGGCAAACCTTTAGACCCACCAGTTTGCTTTTGGTCTTTCCGTCCACGGTATAGGTAACCGTTCGGTTTTCGAAAGTGCACACATCCAGCATCGACTTCTTGCTTTTAAGCGGGCGCTGATGGAAGATGATATAATCGCGGATATGGCTTTTTAGTTCGGGAGTCAGCTCTTGGTGGTGTTTGGCTTGCTCCTCCCATATACGTTCAAACTCATCGAGGTAGTCCTGGCGGTAAAACACTATGTTAGCCATGCTGAAATGTGGATTTTTGTCGATTTGCTGCATGAGGTACTGTCCTACCGTAAGATGATTGAAATATAACTCCTTAGAACGATCGCTGATGGCGCCAAGGTAGCCACTACTGCCAGCCATAGCACCGCAAATATCACCAATTACAAACACCAACTCGCTTAGATCAAGCTTGCGGCTCAGCGCATCGCTACGCCATTTATAAGCCTGTAATTGCTTTTCTTTGCCGCTGTTGTCAGCTACGTTTATCTTGTAGATGGCGAAGAATGTTGCGTTGACACCTTTTTTATTTTTGTTTTTCAGCTGCTCGTATAA
>JAGHVA010000120.1 GCA_018064565.1 Candidatus Colimorpha onthohippi | reverse complement strand
TATGTAATTATTTTTATTCCGTTCTAAACACTATTTCTTCGCCATATACCGTGCCTTGGGTGTTGGTGGCGTAGGCTCGGACGTAGTAGGTGGTGTGGGGGGCGAGGTTGGCGAGGTGGCTGACGTAGGTGCCGGTGCCTACGCCGTCGGAGGTGTGGGGTCCCGACGTGGTCGGGTTCGGCGAGGTGCTGTAGGCTACGCCGCGGGCGGTGATGGCAAAGCCACCATCGGATAGCGCGTCGCCACCGCAGACGGCGGTGGTGGAAGTAACCGATGACACGGACGACGTTGTAACCACGGGTTTGCCGGTAGGGGTTGTGAACACCTTCTGGTTGCCATACGCCACGCCTACGGCATTGCGGGCGTAGGCACGCAGGTAGTAGGTGGTGGCGGGCGTGAGGCCTACGAGGTGGCTCGCAAAGGTGCCTAACCCTCCGCCGTCGGTAGTGTGGCTGTTGGCGACGGTGGGCTGCATGGCAGTGCTCCAGCATACGCCGCGCTCCACCACGGCAAAGCCGCCGTCGGCCAAGGCCTCGCCGCCTGCCTCGGCAGTGGTGGGCGTGATATTGCCCACGCTATGGGTGGCGACTGTCGGCAGACCGCTGGAGGTGGTAAATATGAGTTGGCTGCCATAGCCTACGCCTGCCCCGTTGCGGGCGTAGGCACGCAGGTAGTAGGTGGTGGCAGGCTGTAGCCCCGTGAGGTGGCACTCGTAGGCACCGACGCCCGCCCCCGCCATCACGCGGCTGGCGGCTTCCACGGCAGGCAGCGGCGCGGTGGCATAGACGACGCCCCGCTCCAATACCGACATCCTGCCGCCCGCTTCGACCACGGCGGAGCAGCGCGCCGCAGAGGCGGTGACATCCCCGACCTCGACGGTGGTTACCGTCGGGACTGTCGGACCCGACAGGTAGATTACGTTGAAGTCGTGCTGCTTGCTTCCGTAGGCTATCTTTTCTATCTCTACGGTGCGACTCTCATAGAGCGAGTCGGCTTCGATGGTCAGCCGCAGGCTGCCCTTGGCGAGCGTTTCGGCCGTAAGCGTGAAGGAGAATCGACCTTGGCTGTCGGTTTTTGTCGCCGTCAGCATCTCTTCGCCACCTACGCAGCACACCCGCACCCCCACCACGGGTTGGTGTGTCTGGCTTTCGATGACGGTGCCGACGCATTGCGTGGCGGAATAGACGCCCTCCTCCTCAAGATCCTTGACACATGAGGCGAACGTTACCACACTAATGATGAGAGACAGAAGAAACAAACGGAATGGCATGGCTATAAAATGATAATGCGTTAGAAATGATAAGCCAGCCCCATGGCGGGAGTGGCTCCGTATGGGCTGGGCATGACCGATGGCTCGAACGAGAGCGTGGCACTGCCACGCGGCTGTATGGTAAAGGCACGCACAAGGTTGTAGAGGTATAGCACGCCGGCGGCACCCCACGCTATGCGGTTGGCGCTGCGCAGGGTGTTGTAGCGTTGCTGTGCCGAGGTGAAGTCGTCGTAGGAGACCGTGCTGTTGCGCATGGTGGATAGCTCTTCTTGCGCCAGGAGGTAACTCCCCACCCCGGCACCTGCCAGCGCGACTTCTCCCACGAGGGTGGCTACACCGGAGCCGACACGCCCCTTGCCCATCTGACCGAGGCCGGGCAGGATGGCGGATTTTGCCAAGGCGGTCCAGTTGTTGCTCTCGCCGCTGCGGCGCAGCTCTTCCCATACGGGCTGGACGTTGCCCTGCAACGCCACCTGACACAGCACATACACGCGGTAACGCTTGTCGCGGAGCCGCTGTTGGTATTGGTCCACCTTGTTGATGGGGATGTTATACTGGCGCGAGATGGCCTCGCATGCCTCGCCGCTGGTCAGCTGGTTATAGACTATCTGTGAGTCGAACGGCTGACCGATGCGGTTGGCGGTGGTCTGCATCACGCGCGCAATGGCACGGTTCAGGGCTTCATCGACGGTAGCCCCTTCGCCCGATTCGCGCACATAGAGGTATGTGTCGTTACCCGGCGTGGGCAGCTCGTTCATCCACGAGGGGACGCGTTGCCCGAAGCACAAGCAAGGCGGCAGGCACCACAACAGCAAAAAAGCGATTAGTCTCGCTGTCTTATTTGCTTGCCTCATAGCCTTTCATGTATTCCTCTGCCCATTTGCGGAACTGGTCGCGGTTGAAGAGTGTCTCCATTTTCTCGTCGGCACCCAGAGCGTCGGAGGTCTTACGCACTATCTCTTTTTTCGAGATGCGGATGGCGATGTGGCTCTGATAGGTGCCGGACGGTGTCTGATACACCTTCTCGCAGGTCTGCTCCACGTCGTTCATCATGCGCTCCACCACATTCACTATCTCACGCTCCACGATGCCACGCACGTCCTGCTGTGCGGCACTGCCGTTCATGGTGCGGCTGTAGTCGGCAGCGAGGCCGCGTGCGAGACCGCCTATCTTGGCGTTGACTATCTGTTTGGCACCTTCCAACGCCGCCATGCGCGAATTCTGGATGTTGACATTCTCGCCAACGCCCATGCCGGCGAAATACTCTTCGCTGTCCTTATCGACACCCGCACAAGGGAGGGCGATTTCCACATTGCCCGTCTGCTGGGCATACTGCTTGGTGGATTTGCAAGCCGAGAACGTCAACGAGGCCACAAGGGCTGCTACGAATAAAACTTTTGCTTTCATGTTTTTTTGTTTTTTGAGTGATTATTGGATAAAAAAAAGAACCGCGAACTTTTTGTTCAAGTCGAGGTCCTGGAAAATACCCATGCAAAAAACAAGAAAGCTCACGGTATCACCGCGAGCGTTCTGCTTTCTTTTTTTGCATCGTGTACGAAATTTTCCAGGTTTCGACTTGCATAAGAAAAGCAAAAAACGCTTATGATATGATTATTATGTCTTTATCTGTTACTATTCTACACTATCATTGGCAACTGCTTTGGTTGAACGATTGACCATCAATGTATGTCTGCAACACAAACGATACACTGGCCGATATTGAGACGGCAAAAGTACAAATTATTTTTGAATAATCGACAATACCTTTGTTGGTATTGTAGAAATGAGTTGGCATGGCTCACGCTCACATAACCTTCAACGTTATCATGAGCGTCAATGCCTGTTAGAAACGTCCTCCACGTCAGCGGCTACGTCTTTATTTTACGTTACGAGATGTGCAGTTGCATATTGGGCAAAATCTTTTCTATCATATTTTGTGGTACATCACACTCCTTGGCGATAGATGCCCATGTTGCGCATGCATCACATACTTCATCTATGATATGTGACGCATCGCGGATATTATTTCGAGCACCAAGTTCCAGCAGGTCATTACGGGTTATATTATCGAACTTTCCGTTTACAGACATCTGGTGTGCAGAAGTCCATGTCCCTGTGGGATTGTAAGCATAACCCATATCGTATGCTGGCGACAGACGCCATTTGCCCTGCTTGTCCATCAAGAATGAAATATTCTTTGTGTGGTCATCCTGGTTTCTTACAACAACATTGAATGTAACTCGGCGGAACATCTCCTGCGCCTCTCGATATGTCAGTCGTAAACCTCTCATAACGCTGAATGCCTGTTCGTACGAATATGCTCGAAGCAGACGATAGTCGTAATGTGCTATACCACAAAGAGTTTGCATGTGAACTTTCTCGCCGTTGACTCGATCAAAGCGTTTGGTAAGGAAGTGAGCTCTTCCATTTTCCTCAATAAGGGAACATTCAGTCATCTCGATCCCACAAGTTCTGACTAATTTGGCAAACGAATACTCCAAGCGTCCGTAATTCTCTGTTTCCCTGAATCCTGCTGTTGCTGATACACCATCAAGTTTTATAAGATAATAGTCGAACCCTTCTGGTGCTTCAACCTGTCCTGAGCGGACTTCTCCAGTCTTCTTGTTGTAGGCGATGATCGCTTTTGCTCTTTGTCCGCCTGCTGAGGTTCCAAGACGCAGTATTTCTGCTATAGCTGTTTTCTTGTCATCTTCAAGATTTGTCAGGAAACTATTCTTTTGGGTCAAAGCCTCTCGTGCAACGGCAACAAGGTTATCCAACTGGATACGCTGCGGAGAATTGAACGCCCCCTCTATTGCAGGTTCAAATTCCAAAGCCCCCATGCATCGCTTACCCATGAAACATAGTGATTCAATGGCATTGCCACTCGTCCTGCCTGTTAAAGCCAGCCATTTGTCGAACAATGCACGACCATAAGTATCTGGTAGCGAGTCGGCCAACATTCCAGGAAGTCCCTTGAATGTTTCATGGCTCAACTCCCCAAAACTGTATATTCTTCCTTCTTTTGTGGGCATTAAGATAGGAGAAGGCTGTATCCCGCTTTTTACGAACTCGTCGTCATACTCAAAACGTGCAATCCCATATTGAGGGTCCCAACGCACTGCTCCTACGGTTTTACCAAACATTCTTACTTGTGCTACATCTACCATTTAGAAGCCTCCTGTTCGTTTTTATTGTTGTTGCCCCTTGACGCACGTTTACGTTGTTTCTTCCGTACTGATTGCACCATCTTGTAGTATTCATTAGGACTTATCTCCTCCTCTTGCAGCAGTGGTATCAGTATCTCAATCTTACCTAAAAAACGTATGATGCGAAGGAATGATTCAAAAGATTTTATCTCACCGTCTTCCATACGAGCAATGGAAGATATGGATACTCCAGAACTCTCTGCCATCTCTTGTCGAGAGATGTTTTGCTTTAGTCGAAGTGCTTTTATCTTTGCAGAAATCTTGTTGATTATTTCTGTATCAGAAAGCATGTAGATATTTTCCATATATGTCAATATTGATATTTTGCGTTGCAAATATACACAAAATAATTCAATATTGACATGTTGGAAGTATGAAATTCATAAAAAAGCTTGTGTTGCTGAATTCATGTTGCACCTGCAACTTTGTTGACTATATTAAACGGATGCAAATATACGATATGTTTCTTGTTGAATAGGCGATGGAGCTGCAATTTCTTTCCAACTAAAGAGAAAATGCAACCACGCATGCAAATGTATCTCCTTCGTTATCTCTTCAGTGCTTTAATGCACTTGCGGTATGAGTTTGTCTATCAAAAAAACACAATAAAAAAAACTCACCTCCGTTAATAAGTATCGTGTATGTGCTATTGCACTATGGTATCATTCGATTCTGAATAACCGTTTTTCGTAAACTATAACTATATTATGAAACTATCTAACATTCTTGTGATTTCAGGTAAGTCTGGGTTAAGCGAGTTGGTATCACAAACCAAAAGTGGTGCCATTGTGAGGAACCTTGAAACCAATCTCAAAAGCCCTGTATTCAAAAACGACCGTATCAGCTCTCTTGGCGAAATCCGTATCTTTACCATCGAGGATGACATCTTGCTCAGCGATGTGTTCCAAAAAATATACGACCATTTACAAGCGCAGCCTGTAAGTTTTGATCCCAAAAAGGCAGAAAACTCTGAGCTGTTCGAACTGTTCGGCACCGTATTGCCCAATTACGACAAGGATCGGGTGCATGCCAGTGATGTCCGTAAGGTCTTCTCTTGGTACAACATCCTCTTGGCAGCAGGTAAATTGGTCGAGGACGAACCGTCTGAGACCGAGTCAAATAATGAGTAATCTCACTCAAGCACGTTGTATTTAGATGACTTATACGGATAAAGGCGTAAAACGCTATACTATTACTTCTGCACTGCCTTATACCAACGGTCCAGTGCATATTGGCCACCTTGCTGGTGTATATGTCCCAGCCGATATCTATGCCCGCTACCTGCGCCTATCTGGCGAGGATGTCCTCTTTATTGGCGGTAGCGACGAACATGGTGTCCCGATTACAATCAAAGCCCGCAAAGAGGGTTGCTCTCCTCAAGATATCGTAGATCGCTATCATGCCATTATCAAGCAATCTATGGCTGATTTTGGCATCTCGTTCGACATCTACTCCCGTACGTCAAGCAGCGAGCACCACCAGAATTCTGCCGCCTTTTTTAGAAAATTGTACGAACAGGGCAAGTTCGTTGAGCGCTCATCTCAGCAGTACTATGATCCTGAGGCTAACCAATTTTTGGCGGACCGCTACATCACTGGCACCTGCCCCCATTGCGGCAATGATCATGCCTATGGCGACCAATGTGAGGCATGTGGTACCAGTTTGGCTGCCACCGACCTCATCAACCCCAAGTCAACCATCAGTGGTGCAAAACCAGAGATGCGTGAAACAAAACATTGGTATCTGCCTCTCGAACAATATGAGGAGTGGCTCCGCCAATGGATTCTTGATGGACATAAGGAAGATTGGAAAAGCAACGTGTATGGTCAGTGTAAGTCGTGGCTCGATGCAGGCTTACAGCCTCGCGCTGTAACGCGCGACCTTGATTGGGGCGTCAAAGTCCCTGTTGAAGGTGCCAACGGCAAAGTATTGTATGTGTGGTTCGATGCTCCTATCGGTTACATCAGTTTTACACAACAGCATTGTGGTGGCGATTGGGAGAAATGGTGGAAAGATAGCGACACAAAGCTTGTGCATTTTATTGGCAAAGACAATATCGTGTTTCACTGTATCGTCTTCCCCGCTATGCTCAAGGCCGAAGGCAGCTATATCCTGCCTGCTAATGTACCTGCCAACGAATTTCTAAACCTCGAAGGCGACAAGATTAGTACCTCCCGCAATTGGGCAGTGTGGTTGCATGAATACTTGACAGACTTCCCCGGCAAACAAGATGTTTTGCGCTATATGCTTTGTGCTAATGCACCAGAAACCAAAGACAACGATTTTACATGGCATGACTTCCAACTCAAAAACAATAGCGAGCTGGTTGCCATTCTGGGCAATTTCGTCAACCGGACGCTGGTGCTGACGCATAAGTTTTTTGAAGGCAAAGTGCCTCAGGTTAATAGTCATACCTATACCGACATCGACCGTCAAACTATTGCTGAGTTGGCTACCTATCCCGAACGTATAGGTCGTGCTATCGAGTGCTATCGTTTCCGTGAGGCTTTGGCAGAACTGATGAATTTGGCAAGGTTGGGCAACAAATACCTTACCGATACCGAGCCATGGAAACTATTTAAGACTGATGCAAATCGTACAGCTGCTGTCTTGAACCTATCGTTGCAGATATGTGCCAATCTGGCTGTACTCAGCGAACCCTTTATGCCGTTCAGTGCAGATAAGATGAAGCGTATGTTGGATTTGACCATTTCGACCAGCAGCGCTACTCCTGCATGGCGACAGGCGGGTAGCACCACATTGTTGTGCGTGGGTCATGCGCTACAAGCTCCCGAACTGCTGTTCGAAAAAATCGAAGACAGCGTCATCGACGCTCAGATGCAGAGGCTGGCAACTATCAAAAAGCAGAACGAAGAAACCTCGTGGCAGCCCAAAAACGTGAAACCTGAAGTGGCGTTCGATGATTTTGGCAAGGTGGATATCCGCGTAGGTACTGTGTTGGAATGTTCCAAAGTGCCGAAGGCCGACAAACTGCTGCAATTCAAGATAGATGACGGTATGGGTTGCCGCACTATCGTCAGTGGTATTGCCAAATACTATACCGATCCTGCTGCTTTGGTTGGCAAACAGGTATGCTTTATCGCCAACTTCGCTCCACGCAAACTCAAAGGGGTAGAAAGTCAGGGTATGATATTGAGCGCCGAGGATAAAGACGGAAGATTGGTATTAATCAGCCCATCGCAGTTGGTTACCAATGGCTGCAATATAGGATAAGCTATCGTAGGTAATCCCCACGTTTTCAATATAGAGACGTGGCATGTCGCATCTCATGGCATGCCACGTCTTTATGTATGTTGCATCGCTATCTCCATCAAAACGCTGCCAGCTGGAAAAGGCGGGTTATAGAAGGGGTGTTTTGTGCCACGCTGTCTCGGCAGAGTGGCATTATAAGCATCTCTCCACCAAAGCGCTGCCAGCTGGAAAAGGCGGGTTATAGAAGGGTTGTTTTGTGCCACGCTGTCCCGGCAGAGTGGCATTATAAGCATCTCTCCACAAAAACATCGAAACAGCGTTGCAAAGCAACAAGCTACGGCTTGTCTTCTTTTCCACCAATCTATATCGTTTGCCTTAAGTTGGCTTAATGGTGTGTAATGCTCCACTCCCTTACGGTAAGTGAAGCCGTTCGCTGCCTGTCAAATTCAGATAATCCCGATAATATCATTGATATCCGTTACCCCATGTCGCTGGCAATATTCCTCCAGTCCATCGATAATCTTTGTGGTTACGGAGGGATCTATAAAATTGGCTGTACCTACTTCGATGGCTTTGGCTCCAACCATCAAAAACTCAAGTGCATCAGCCGCAGTTGTAATGCCGCCCAATCCTATCACAGGTATTTGAACTGCATGTGCTACCTGCCATACCATACGCACCGCTACAGGCTTTACGCATGGGCCGCTCAACCCTCCTGTAATCGTACTCAAGTAGGGGCGTTGCCGCTCTACATCAACGGCCATACCCAGCATAGTATTGATAAGCGATACACTGTCGGCTCCAGCCCCCTCAACAGCTTTGGCTATCTCTGCCACGTTGGTAACGTTGGGAGTTAACTTTACTATCAGTGTCTTATGATATACATCGCGCACAGCTCGCACTACCTGCGATGCCATATCAGGATTGGTTCCAAACCCCATGCCTCCTTTCTTTACGTTTGGACAACTGATATTTAACTCTATGGCTGGAATATTATCCAACCTATCTATCTGCGATGCCACCTCGCAATACTCCTCTATGCTACTACCGCTTACGTTGACAATAATATTGGTGTCAATATCCTTAATGCGTGGATATACCTCTTTGGCAAAGGTAGTTACCCCCACATTCTGAAGCCCCACAGCATTCAGCATGCCGCTGGGCGTCTCTGCCATTCGCGGGTAGTCGTTGCCTTGACGGCGTTCGCCAGTAGTCCCTTTTACAACAATGCCGCCCAAACGAGAAAGGTCAACAAAATCAGCAAATTCTTCGCCATAACCAAAGGTCCCAGAGGCAGTCATTACGGGATTTTTTAGTGTTAAATTATGTATCTTTGTCTGTAGTATCATCTTTTTTCTGTTTTACGATGGTATTTCTGATTGTTGTATTTCACGATGCCTGCATCATACAAATCGCTTGCTTATTGCATGGATTTTACCATTGTGGCATCAAATACGGGACCTTCTTTGCACACGCATAGATTGCCTTTATCAGTGGGTGTTACACAGCATAAGCAAGCACCAATGCCACAAGCCATCATGTTTTCAAGCGAAACCTCGCAACCTATTCCGCGTTCGCGTGCGCTGCGAGCCACAGCACGCATCATTGGAGTTGGACCGCAAGCACATATATGGTCGTATCTGTCCATGAATTGCGGATGCTCAGTTACCAATCCATGATAACCAAGGCTTCCGTCGTCAGTAGCAACCAGTAAGTCTCCAATGGTCTCAAACGATTGGGTGGCAAACACCAACTCAGCCGACCGACCGCCTAACAAAAACGTAGGTCTAACACCTCGCAGCTGATAGCATTTACCCAAATAGAGCAGCGGTGCAATGCCTGCGCCACCGCCTACAAGCAACGGATGCTCTCCTATGACACCAAATCCATGACCTAAGGGATATACCAAATTTAGAGTATCTCCCTCCTTTAACATTGACAATTGTTGTGTGCCTTTGCCTACTACCTGTATTACAAGCGTCAGCTGATTCTTTTCGGCATCAACATCGTGTATCGAAATAGGCCTGCGTAACATTACCTCTCTCGTGCCACGCACAGCTACTTCGACAAACTGACCTGGGAGAATAGGTTCCATCTTGCCAGGGTGCTGTATGGTTAACGCAAAAAAATGCGTGCCCATCTGTACCCGGGAGACTATCGTGAAATCAATAACCTGCTTCATAATAAATGTCTAACTAAAATTATGGTTGTTTTCAGTCATCAAATGTAATCTTTCAACCCCTTGCACCTTGCCTCTCGCCCCTCAACCTTCGCCCCTTGCCCCTCAACCTTCACCCCTCGACTCTTGCCCTTCACCCCTTGCCTTGATATGATTTGCAAATATACGCTATTTTTCTCATACCGCCATCACAGACATTCCAGAGGGATTGTTTTGTGAGCACTGCTCACT
>JAGHVA010000097.1 GCA_018064565.1 Candidatus Colimorpha onthohippi | reverse complement strand
CAACCTATCGCACCAGTTGCAACGACCCTGTGCAGGTGCCATACTATGAGGACTTCGAGTCCTATCCTTACGACCCGTCGAGGATAGCCGCTGGAACTGCTGTCCGTCGTGACTATCCATATAACGATGCTTACGGCTACATACCCAGCACGCAGAGTTTGCTGCCCGAATGTTGGCGTTTCTTCCCCGAGCCTTCGACCATTGGCAACTGGGATGGTGCCAATGCTACCACCAAGCATCAGTCTGTCCCTAAATATTGGTTGACGCAAGGCGACATACACTATTCGGGCAACACCTTGGCTTTGGCCACCGGCGGTACCAACAATGCAGGTACTTGGAGTGCTACACAAGCCAATGCTCGTCCGATTTATGCTGTGTTGCCGCTTATGGACGAACCGCTCTGCCGTCTGAATATAGCCTTCAAATATCGTTATTATGGTAGCGGTGTGGGTCAGACCCAGGTGGGTTACTGTACCACGCCCGAAAATCCTGCTGCCACCTTTGTAAGCATGCAGGGACTTACCAACACAGCCACAGGCTATACCGACTTGAATTTCAATTATGGTGCCAAGGGTCTGTGCGACACCACGCAGGACTACTATATCGTTATCAAGCATTGGTACACTGGCGACAACGGTTGGAACTCCAACACCACCGTCTATATCGATAACCTTTCGATTACGCGCGATGCCTGCCTTCGTCCGCTCATCTGTCAGGCTCCGCAGGTCATTGGCGACAGCGTGACCATCTCGTGGATGGGCAACGAAGATGCCGTAGGCTACAGCGTAAAGGTAAGCCGCGGTATATACGAGAGTTATTATTATCGTGTGGGTGCCGATGTTCGTTCCATCACTATTGGAGGTCTTTCTTCACAGCAAGACTACGATGTCGAGATACGTTCTTTCTGCTCTGCCAACGACAGCAGTGTGGCTTCTACAACCTCGTTCACCTCGCCTTGCGGTGCAGTGGCACTGCCCTATACCGAGAATTTTGAGGAGTGCTTGACTACCGCTACGGGTTCTTACTATAACACCAGCGGTACATACGCTTTCAATAATGCTGCTACACAGAAACCAAATTGCTGGAATTTCTATATGCCTAATCCAGGCACCTACAACAATGCCAATGCGGGATATGTATTTTTCACGACCAATACCTATCATACTGGTGCTCGTGGTATGGGTCTGCACACCTACGCTATCGGTACCCAGGCCTTGGCCGCTATGCCTCGGTTTGCCGTTGCTGGTCAGGATT
This sequence comes from Candidatus Colimorpha onthohippi, assembly GCA_018064565.1. Taxonomy (GTDB): domain Bacteria; phylum Bacteroidota; class Bacteroidia; order Bacteroidales; family P3; genus Colimorpha; species Colimorpha onthohippi. The sequence continues at coordinate 3,693 of JAGHVA010000097.1, read as the reverse complement.
TGAAACTGTCGTTCTGGAATCGTTCGTATAATGCCAGTTATGGTACCCAGACATGGGGTGTCATGACCGATCCGACTGACTACACCACCTACATCCCTTGCGGTACCGTTACCAAAAGTACCACTTACACTGAGTATGGTCCTGTCGATGTGGCTACGCTCCTACCTGAGTCGGTTCGTCTCGATACCGTGGGCAACCATTACTATTGGATAGCCTTCCGCGAGTTGGCAACGCATATCAACCAGCCTGCTACCACCTTCTTTATCGACGACATCAATGTCGATGTGGTCGATAACATCTGCCGTCAGCCGCAGGTGATGAATGTCTATCCCGAGGAGGAGAGCGTCAAAATATCATGGAGCGTCGTGCGCCCCTTCGCCAAGTCGTTCACCATAGCCTACAGCAGCGACACCGCCGAGTTCGACATCAACAATCCGCTGACCTACCAGACGGCTACCTTCGAGGTGCCGCAGGCTGGCGAGACCCTCGACACCTTCGAGTTAACCCTTACGGGTCTTACCGCTGGCACCTACTACCGTTTCGCCATCATGGGCCATTGCGGCGAGCGTGGCAACTCTATCTTCAGCGACACCACGCATTTTGTAACCTTAGGCGACGAGCCGGAGATAGCTGAGTGCAAGGTTACCGACCTCTCGGTCTCCAACTTCACCAGTTCTGCTGCCTACTTCACTCTTTCCAATCCAAACCTTTACACCGATTGGCAGGTGGCTTACGGCTTGCGCCGCACCATGGATGTCAATGACCCCGCCACCTACACCCTGCTCGACAAGTCCTTGGATGCTACCGACCCTGTTATCTTCACAGTCTCGCCGCTGATGGCCGACAGCATGTACCGCTTTGCCATCCGTGGCAAGCTGGGTGACGACAGCTATTGCGAGTGGAGCAACTACACCAGCGTTACGCTCAAGAACGACAATACCGACATCACCTCGTACAGCATCAACGACTACGCTGGCGTTATCGACCACGAGGCTCACACCGTTACCGTCACCCTGCCCTTCGGCACCGACTTCAGCGCTTTGACATCGGTCTTTACGCTTGGCAACGCCAAGTCGATGATGAAACTTGCCGATGCCTTGCAAGAGAGTGGTGTTACAGCCAACAGTTGGGCTGAGGTAGCCGACAGCGTGCTGACCTTCACCGTCTATGCCGAGGATGAGGCGGTGCATCAGGACTGGAATGTCTATCTGCGCATAGAGGGCTGTGTGCTGCCCACCGACTTGTCGCTCGACTTTGTGGGTCGTCGCCGCCTGACGTTTGAGTGGGAACAACCCGATGGTGACAAGGCTCATGACTTTGTGCTGAGCACCACGCCGTTGGACAACGACCAACTTGAGGCCGCCGAGAAGAGGGTAGTGGCAGAGGGCATCAATACCTTCGACACCATCGGTCTTGCCCGCGACACACGCTACTACGCCTATTTGCGTACCAACTGTGGTGCGGACGGCGTAAGCGGTTGGCTGAACATCATGGCCAAGACCGACGACACCCTCGCCTGTCTCGATGCCGTGTGGTCCAACCCATCGGGTACGGGTACCAACACCACCAATGTGTCGCCAGTCAACTACCAGAAGAAGGGTTATTCTCAGTTGCTTTATAAGAGTGGCAATATCTACAATGTAGGAGCCAACACCGCCCATGGTGCTGGCTGGATTACTGCTATCGATGTCAACCAATATCAGACCGATTTCTACAAGGAGATAACCATGTGGATGGGCAATACCGCCAATACGACTTTGGCGGCAGGTGGTTCTAACAACTGGTACTCCGTCAACGCTATGGAGCAGGTTGTCGCACCTCGTCTGCAACATTTTGTGCCGCGCAACACTTCGTCGGATAAGTGGGTTACCATCCAACTCGATCATCCATTCTATTATAGCGGACAGAGCCTTGTCATCGCTGTTGTCAACAACTATACTGGCAGGTTTGAGCGTATGCCGTCCGATGGTAGCAGCTCTACCGCTTTCGGTTATTTGACAGGTGGCACGAATCAGCGTCGCTATTATGGTTCCAATACTTTAAGCACCACCGAGATTACCTTCGACAACAATGGTCAGCCATGGGACAACGGTGCTCTTATTGCCGATGGCAACAGCCCTGGATATATGTTGAACATGAAGTTCAAGTTCTGTCCTTCGCCCGACATCTGTCCCTCCGCCACATCGCTTACCGCCACGCTCGATGGCGACAAGCCTTCGGAGAAGGTGATGCTGGATTGGGCTTTCGACACCGCCGACTACTTCGGTGGCTTTGAACTCTTGGTCAGCACCACGCCGATTGCCAATCCTACGGCTGTTTTCAACGCCCATGCCGAGGATAAGACCACGGGCGACACCTTGGTATATCATATCGCCCCCAATAGCGATGCACCTAACACCGCTTTTGCCAAGCAGCTTGAGAACCTGCGCCACAGCCGCACCTATTATGTATATCTGCGTACCAACTGCCAGGGTGACCCCGACAGCAACCGCAGTGGCTGGCAGAACATCACCTTCCGCACCGCCAGCGAGTGCCTGCCCGTCAGCAACCTCAAGACCACCATTGCCAGCAAGAGCAGGCTCTTCGCCCAATGGGATCGTCCCAACCTGACGCAGGCCAACAACTACCTGTACCGCATCAGCACCACGCCTTTGGATAAGGACACGCTGAAACTTGTAGATACCACGGGCACCTTCCGTGGCAACAACAACGGCTACATCGACGGTCTGCAGTGCAACACCACCTACTACCTCTATGTGGCAGCCTACTGCACCGACGACGACATCTCCGAGTGGGTGGAGGCTACGCCTGTCACCATGCCCGAGTGCTGCATCAAGCCTACGGGCTTGACTGTAACCACCACCAGCAGCACCGCCACCCTGTCGTGGAACAGCGGCCAGTATGGCGACGAGAGCCAGTGGGAGGTCATAGCCGTCTATGGCAACGTTGCCGACAGTCAGGACAACGCCTTGGTGCGTGTCTGCAACAGCCGTACTTACACCTTCACTGACCTCAAGCCGAACACCACCTATCGTTTCCACCTGCGCAGCCTCTGCGGCAGCAATTATTACAGCGAGTACGTAACGCCCGTGCAGAAGCGCACCCTCGACACCGTTGCCTACTTCACCGCCTATAGCATCACCATTGGCACTGCCACCACGCCTGTCTATACCGGCGTCATCGACCAGAACCACCAGACCATCGATGTCTCCGTGCCTTACGGCACCAACCTCAGCAGCGTCAAAGCCACCTTCACCCTATCCGGCACTGCCGCCGTTGCCAAGGTGGGAAGCACCACGCAGACCTCTGCCAGCACCCTCAACAATTTCAGCCGCGGCCCGCTGACCTACAGCCTCTTTGCCGAGGACATCAACTATGTCCACAACTGGACGGTCAACGTACACTATGCCGGCTGTGCCACGCCTACCAACCTCACCCTCACCGCTGTGCCAGGTACCGCCCGCGCCCTCGACATCACATGGACGCAGCCCGACAACACTATCACCGACCACGACCTCATCATCAGCCCCACGGCTGTCGCCAACCCCGACCTCTACCGTGGCAGCATGATCTACCTCACCGACGGTGCCACCAGCTACCGTGCCACCGGCCTTGCCAAGGGCATTACATACTATGTGTATGTGCGCGCCAACTGCGGCGCCTACGCCAGCGAGTGGGTCAGCAAGAGCCTTG
>JAGHVA010000074.1 GCA_018064565.1 Candidatus Colimorpha onthohippi | reverse complement strand
GTCTATGACAGTGATACAACAAAAATACTTTAGGCGAAAGGGTGTCGATGGCATCCACGACATAGTCATAGTTACCCGATTCCAACAGATCCACCATAGCCTCATCGCGCAAAAAAGTCGTCACACACCGCACCTGACAAGTGGGGTTAATATCTGCAAACCGATGTTTGAATACATCTGTTTTGTACAGTCCGACAGTAGCATGCGATGCTATAATTTGGCGGTTGATATTAGAGGCGCTTACCACATCGCTATCTACCAGCGTAAGCTTGCCGACACCTGCCCTACAAAGCATCTCAGCAGCATAGCCTCCTACTCCGCCCAATCCTACAACCAGCACATGAGCTTGACCTAAACGCTCAACGCCCGATTGATGCAACAAAAGTTCGGTCCGACTTAGAAAGGAATCTTCCATGTTACTCAGTAGTCAAAACGCTGCCAGTTGCTGTATGGTTCCACTTTTATCCAGATTGCGGAGGCTGCGACATCATAGACAATATGGTAGAGCGACAACTCTGTCATCATCGGCCCGCCGACATTGATATTGTGTGTCAAGACATCTTTCATAACACTGGTTGTTATGGTACCTTTGGCACAATCAGAAATGTCAAGCAAGTTTTTACGACGAGTCAGCGATCGCCAACTCTGACCATCAGTGGGCACTTCGTAATGCCAAGAAGAGCTGGTGTAGTGATTAGTTATCACCAACCTTGAAGCGTCGCGTACAGCAGCACGGCACCCCTCTTTACACCATTCGCAGGCACGAGCCTCCTTGCCATCGGTGATACCAATAATAAACCCCGATGCACTACGATGCTGCTGTAGGTACAGCTCCACCTCATCAATACTACGGCAGCAGCGCAAAGCGTCCATCAACGTAGTTGTGGAAGGCACCTCATTCCAATCAACATCAAACCCAGTAGAAGGCATGCCATTGTTGAGTTCGACAAATACGCCCGCCTCATTCCAACCACTCAATGCGTATATCTCACCAGCGTAGCCTACCATCGAGAATGCCAACGAACCGTCGTTGGGAGCAAAGCGGACAAGAACCACACAGTCGGATAGTGGTGCAAAACTGGCTCCATCGTAGTTGCGTCCGTATATCAACCGTCCATCTGGAGTATAATTACCCCACACAGCGAGAGCACTACAACCAAATTCTCCTTCGGCATACTCTACAGCGTTGACCAACAACAACTGCTCGTACGACAAGCCAGAAGTCTCGGACATACCCATTATCATATCCAAATATCTGTCGGGATAATGGCTCACCAACATACGTGACACATTGGCGATACGCTCTGCGCGAAGCACAGATCCATCATATTTACGTTCCAGAAACTGAAGAACCTTATGCAACTCTATGCGGGCTTGATCACCATATTGTTGCCCCATCTCACGCCACGAACCATGGAGAGAAATCTCTAATACTTTATGCTCAGACATACTATCTGCCATTCTTAACTTTTTTTGATCAATGCCAACAATTACAACC
>JAGHVA010000016.1 GCA_018064565.1 Candidatus Colimorpha onthohippi | reverse complement strand
ATATGTCTTGAGATAAATGGTCTTTCATTTCCCAAAACAATCAAGCTCACTTCCAATTCTGGAAATGAGCTTGAAATGTAATTGAAATCAGATTTTATAGCTCTTGCAAGAATTTGATGCTTTTGTGTATCAAGGTGTACATCACGGTGTCTTCTTCTACGAATGGCACTACCTTGCGGTAGTTGGTCATAAGTTGCTCGATAATAGGGCTGCTTTTCATCGGGCGGCGGAATTCGAGTGCTTGAGCTGCGTTGCACAACTCTATAGCGAATATGCGCTCCACGTTTTGCACAATGCGGTAGCATTTGGTGGCAGCGTTAGCACCCATGCTTACGAGGTCTTCTTGGTTTTGGCTGCTGGGTATGCTGTCAACGCTGGCGGGGGTTGCCAACTGCTTGTTTTGGCTTGCTACACTTGCTGCCGCATATTGAGGAATCATGAATCCGCTGTTGACGCCAGGCTTGGCAACCAAGAATGAAGGCAATTCTCGTTTGGCATCGATAAGCTGGTAGGTGCGGCGTTCGCTGATGCTTCCCAATTCAGACAATGCAATCCCTAAAAAGTCCATTACCATCGCCAACGGCTCACCATGGAAATGGCCTCCACTAATCACCATGTCTTCGTCGGGCAGTACGATAGGATTGTCGGTAGTGGAGTTGATCTCGGTCTCGATGACCGATGCTACATACCGTATGGTATCTTTAGCGGCTCCATGTACCTGAGGTGCACATCTAAAACTGTAGGGATCTTGAACATGCTTTTTGTGCTGCTTGATAATCTCGCTTCCTTCGAGATTGTGGCGTACGTTGGCGGCGGTCTCCAACTGCCCCTGATGAGGGCGTACGCGGTGCAACTCGTCAAAGAATGGTTCAATACGGCCGTCAAATGCATCTAAACTCAACGACAGCACGAGGTCGCACTGGCTGCTCAACCGCTGGGCATACAATATGCACCACACGGCATACGAACTCATAAACTGGGTTCCGTTGAGCAATGCCAAGCCTTCTTTGCACTTTAAGGTAATAGGCTCCCAGCCTAACTCGGCATAGACCTCTTGCGCCGAGCAACGGCGGCCTTTGTAGTTTACCTCTCCCATACCCAAAATGGCAGGCACCATCAGGTTAGCCAACGGGCAGAGGTCTCCGCTTGCACCAAGTGAACCCTGCTGATAAACAATAGGGAGCACATCGTTGTTATAGCAGTCTATCAAACGCTGTACGGTCTGTAGCTGTGCACCGCTGTAGCCGAAACAGAAATTCTGCGCTTTGAGCAGGAGCATCAGTCTTACAATCTCTGCTGGTACCTCATCGCCCAACCCGCAGGCATGACTCATCACCAAGTTTTTTTGCAATTGGCTTAACTGTTCTTTGCTGATGGATATGTTGCATAGCGAACCGAATCCAGTGGTTACACCATAGATAGGCTCTTTTTGAGTTTCCATCTTGTTGTCAAGATAGGTGCGGCATTTTTCTATGCGTTGTTTGGCGTCATCGCTTAGGGCGAGGGTGGCGTGGTTGTCTATAATCTCTTTGATATGCGCCAGTGTGAGGCGTTCGGTAGATAAGTAATGTATCATAATTGTCTAAATATTAGTTGCTCTCCAAAAATCATAATGCGGAACGTGATGTATCAGCATTCCGCATTATGGGATGAAAAAATAAATGTATAAGTTTATTTTTTAGAGATAAGTTCCTCTGACTTTGCTTTGATGTCGTCGTCAACCAAGATGCGACCGCAGTGCTCACACACAATCACCTTTTTGTGCATCTTAATCTCTGTTTGACGCTGTGGCGGAATCTTGCTGAAGCAGCCACCACAAGCTTCACGGTCGATAGTAACAACCGCCAACCCGTTGCGAGCCGCTTTGCGAATACGCTTGTAGGCCGTTAGATAACGCTCTTCGATATATTGCTCCTGACTTGCCGACATAGCAAGTAGCCGTTTCTCATCTTTCTCAGTCTCACTGATAATGCTGTCCAACTCGTTACGTTTGATTTCGACCTCTTCTTTGCAGGTATTCAGCGCGGTGTTTGAATCGTCGATATGTTTTTGCGCTTCTTTAATTTTTGCGTTCCCTTTTTCTATGTTTTGATTGCAAAGCTGTATCTCTAACTCGGCAAGCTCTATCTCTTTGTTCAGCGATTCGTACTCACGGTTATTGCGGACATTCTCTTGCTGTTTCTTATAGGTCTCAATCTCGCCATTTTTGAGTACGATGGTGTTTTTGCGGGTTGCAATATCAAGCTCTATCTCCTTCAGCATCGCTTTGTAGTTCTCGATGCGCTTCTGTAATCCCTCTATATCATCCTCCAAGTCCTGAATTGTCTGAGGCAACTCACCTCTGATAATCTTTATCTTGTCGATTTCTGTATCAACAAGTTGTAGCGTATATAATGCTACAAGACGTTTCTCAACCGCTACGTCAACGTCAAGAGGTTGGATTATTGAAGGCTCTTCGTTTACCTCTTCGGCCTTTTTTGTTGCAACTTTCTTTGCCATGATATATGTACTATAATTGTTTGTTTCTCAACTTAATGATAACAGATAAAACTGTTAGGAGCGCACGAAATACGGCACGCAAAAGTACTAAATTTTTTGGAAATTGCGGTATAAATTATTTCTTTTGAGAATTGCTCGCTTTCATAATGACCGGCGTCAAGCAGCACGATGCGCCCATCTACATGCTCAAATTCATGATATTTTAGGTCGGAGGTTAGGAATATGTCGGCATGGGCTTGTATGGCATCGCCTATCAAAAACGACCCGCTACCCCCGCAGATGGCTACTCGTTGTACCTCGTTTCGGCATAATGCTGAACTGCGTACTATGGGCAGTATCAGTACCTGTTTGACGTGTTGTATAAACTGTTCTGTTGGCATGGGTTGTGGCAACATGCCTACCATGCCTGCACCTATATTAGTGTGTCCGTCTATTGGTTTTAGTATGCTACATTGCGTCAGTCCAAGTTTCTGTGCTAATATTCCGTTCACGCCATCGGGGAGGTTGTCTAAGTTGGTATGAACGGCATATACCGATATCCCGTTTTGGATGAGTTGGTGTATCATCCTGCCCGTCTCGCTCCCAGTAGTAATGCGTTTGATGCCGTTAAAGATAAAAGGGTGGTGTGTTACGATAAGGTTTAGCTTATGCTCTATGGCTTCTGCTATAATCTGTGAGGTGAGATCTACAGCCACCAATGCCCCTTGATAGGGTTGGTTTGGGTCGCCTAACAGATAGCCCGAATTGTCGTACGACTCTTGATACTCGGGGTGGAATTGTGCATCAAGAAATGTGATTACCTCTTTGATATTCATAACATATATGTGTTTATTGCGTTTTTGTTTTTCGCACCGCTATTATTACCACGGCAGCGAGTATTAGTACAATACCTATTGCCAAGTGGATACCAAACGGCTCGCCAAACAGCAGAATGCCAATGAGGACTGCCGTCAACGGCTCTAATGCACCCATGATGGCTGTGGCTGTCGAACCTATATATTGGGCAGCATACACCATGAGTACCAGTGCCATGATAGCGGGCACAATGGCTAACCATCCAGTATAAAACCAGCCTTTGAAAGTGGTTGGCAAGGCGATGCCTTGTCCTGTTATAACCGACAAGATCAAGGCTCCCAAGGCACAATAAAACAGCACATAGAAGTTGATTTTATACGCAGATAGATTTATTTTGCTTTTATCTACCGCAATGATATATAGTGCATAGGTAAGTGCCGATAGCAGCACCAATGCTACACCATCAGCAGGCAGTGTGTCTGATGTATCGCTCCAATAGAGTAGCAATACACCTACCAGAGCCAAAAGTACTGATAAGATAGTGCTTATGCGTATGCGTTCTCCAAAAAACAGCACCATTATCACAGCGGTCATTACGGGGTAGGTAAAAAGTATTGTCGATGCCACTCCAGCAGCCATTATCCTAAAACTCAGGTATAGCGATGCCGATGAGCAGGCAAATAGCATCCCAAGCAGCGACAAGGTGGCAAATTGTTTGGGTGTAACTCTCCATGACTCACGACGTACCATCAGCACCAAGGCTATGATAATCCAAGCCAATCCAAACCTACACAAAAGCACACTGGGAGTATTCAACCCCTCTTGATATAGGTTGAGGGCTCCCAATGGGTTGGTGCCGTAGCACACTGCTGCTGCAATGCCACATGCAGTCCCGATGGTGTGGCGTCGTGTGGTCATTCGTTGTTGCTATTTTTGGGGTAGCATTATTTGTCGTAGTGCTTTGCATAGCTGGTCGGGACAACTGGTAGGGCCGCCTCCGCAGCTTATGCCTTCCAGCTTGGCTATCACAGTCTCAACGGGCATACCCTCTACAAGTCGGCTTATGCCTTGAAGGTTTCCATTGCATCCTCCTGTGTATTTCACGTTGTGCAACTTGCCATCTTCTATGTCAAAGTCTATTGCCGTAGAGCAGGTGCCTGATGTGTAGTAAGTGTAGTGCATAATGATGTAGTCTTTATCAAAAGTAATAGTATTCTTTAGTGGTCTTGCCTTTTAGTGGAAACATCCAGCAGACTTTTAGCGCATACATCAAGTCAAAATAATGGTTGTTGTCTTTGCCATATTGTCCGAGATAGTTGTCGATAACACATT
>JAGHVA010000029.1 GCA_018064565.1 Candidatus Colimorpha onthohippi | reverse complement strand
ATATACTATTTTTTATATTCGTCAGTTTTTTGTATTATTTTTAATTGGTTATGAAATACGATTTTGACGAAATCTTCAATCGGAAAGGTTCAGATTGTGTAAAATATGACCGTTTGGAGGCTATCTTTGGTACTGCTGATGTGGATCCTATGTGGGTGGCGGATATGGATTTTCGTTCGCCAGAGGTGATATTGGATGCCATCCGTCATCGTTTGGATCATGGGGTGCTGGGTTATACGTATGCTACGAGCCATTATTTTGAGGCTGTTCGCAACTGGATGAAGCGCCGTTATGCTATCGAGGCATCGGACAGCGAGTTGCATTTTATCCCTGGTATTGTGGCGGGTATATCGTTTGCCTTGCAGGTTTTTACGCAGCCAAGTGATGCGATATTATTGCTTGCCCCAGTATATCCTCCGTTTATCAACCTGCCGTCGGGCAGCCAGCGCAAGGTGCACTACAGCAAGTTGCATCGCAAAGAGGGACGTTTTGTGATTGACTTCGACGACCTGGATCGTAAGGCTCGTGGCTGCAAGATGATGATTTTGGCGAATCCCCACAACCCGGGTGGCACGGTATGGAGCCAGACTGAGTTGTCGCAGATTGCTGAGATTTGTAACCGGCACGGGCTGGTTGTCGTAGCAGATGAGATCCATGCCGACCTTACATTGCCAGGTTATCATCATGTGGCTTATCCTACCGTGTCACCGCTGGCAGCGGCGCAGTGCTTGATGTTTTTTGCACCCTCTAAGACTTTCAATATCGCGGGGTTGTCCAGCTCGGTGTGCTATATCCCGAACGAGGAGTTGCGCCAGTGTTTCTACGCTTACTTAGATACGTTTGAGTTGGCCAACGGCAATATCTTTGCCTTTGTAGGTGCAGAGGCGGCCTATCGGTATGGCGAGCCTTGGCTGGAGGAGTGTGTGCGGTATCTGGCTGGCAATGTGGCTGCTTTAGATGAGTTTCTTCAATCGCAGATGCCACGCGTCAAAGCTGTGTTGCCGCAGGCTTCCTATCTGGCATGGCTTGACTTTGCTGACTATGGCTATCAGCATGCCGAGTCGCGCAGCCGATTGCTGTATCGTGCAAAGGTGGCTCTGAACAGCGGAACCAATTTTGGCGGTTCAGACTTTGAAAATTGTTTTCGGCTGAATATAGGTTGCCCTCGGTTAAAGATGATGGAGGCGCTGACCCGCATCAAAGAAGCATTCGATGAGTAACATTGCGTTACGCTTTTTTAGTCTTCGTTTTTCAATAGCCATTTTTCTCGCTCCCTGTACTCCGATAGGCGGGTCGGCATACAAGTGCTCCTATCTGCTCCTTGTACTCCGACAGGCGGTTTTTCTTGCATTTGTATGAGTAGTTGCATTTTGGTTTGGAATCTATCGTAACGAAATTTTGCCAGCAAAGCGTTAGTTTGAGA
>JAGHVA010000113.1 GCA_018064565.1 Candidatus Colimorpha onthohippi | reverse complement strand
ATAAATATGGTTCTGGTTGTGCGGGTTCACCATTTTTGAACGGGACGCTGGATATTCATATACAGTTGCAAGATGAATTGGCTGATTTTTTAGGCAAAGATGGTGTGATGCTTTTCTCGGCTGGGTTTCAAGCTAATTCTGGAGTTATTCCATGCGTAACAGGTAGAAACGATTTCATAATATATGATGAACGCGATCATGCCTCTATAATGGAAGGTAAGCAGATCTCTTTTGCCAATTCCTATAAGTATAAACACAGAAGTGTGGAGGATTTGGAGCGAGTGTTACAAAAGTGTCCGTTAGATGCATCGAAACTTGTAGTTACCGATGGTGTCTTTTCGATGGAGGGTGATGTGGCTCCTATTCCTCAATTAGTTGATTTATGCAACAAATATCAAGCCACATTGATGGTTGATGAGGCGCATGGTTTGGGTGTGTTTGGGTCAGAGGGTCGTGGTACTTGTGATCATTTTGGAAAATTGAAGGATGTAGAGTTAGTGATGGGTACATTTTCCAAGTCGTTGGCTTCTGTAGGCGGATTTATTGCATCGGACAAAGATACAATCAATTGGATGAAGCATAGTGTGCGTCCTTATATTTTTACGGCTTCCATATCTCCCGCATCTACGGCTTCTGTATTGGCAGCCCTCCATATCATGCGTTCTGAGCCAGAACGCCAACAGGCATTGTGGGATATTACCCACTATGCGCTTAACTCATTCAAAAACTTAGGTCTTGAAATCGGTAATACAGAGACACCTATTATTCCTATTTTTATTCGCGACAACGATAAGACATTCATGCTCACGCACATGCTTTTTGAGGAAGGCTTGTTTGTTACGCCTGTTATTGCACCAGCCGTGCCTTCCAATGAGACATTGATACGTGTGGCGTTGATGGCTACGCATACCAAGGAACAGGTTGATTTTGCGGTCGAAAAAGTGTATAAATGTGTGAAACAGTTACAAATAATTTAATCCTATGTGTGGTGATGTCATAATTTCAAAAGTTGATGGTCGTAAAGATTTACGTAGGTTTATTGCTTTTCCGAATCAGCTTTTCAAAGATGTACCTACCTACATTCCTGCCATGAATTTCGATGAGAAAGGGTTGTTAGGTTCGAAAAACCCTTCATTGAAGCATAGCCAACGAGAATTGTTTTTGGCGTGGCGTGATGGTAAGGTAGTTGGGCGTGTTGCGGCCATTATCAATCACACAGTCAATGAGGTATGGAATAAGAAGACGGTTCGTTTTGGATGGTTCGATTTTATTGAAGATTACGATGTTTTTTCGGCATTGATCAACAAGGTTATCGAATATGGCAAAGCCAATGGAATGTCGGAAATAGAGGGTCCTATGGGCTTTACTGATATGGATAAAGAGTGTTGGGTAATCGATAATTTCAACGGTCCTCAAAATATCTCTACTCTCTACAACCCAGAGTATTATGTACGGTTTGTTGAGAGGATGGGTATGGAGATAAAGTGTAAGTGGCAGCAGTATATTATGCCTGCCAATCAGCCAATTCCCGATAAGGTTAAGCGATTAAATAGTTTGATAGCCGAAAGATATGGTCTTAAAGTACTGAAAGTACATAACCATCGAGAACTCAAGCCTTATGGTTACAAGATGTTCCATACTATCAACTCATCGTTCAAGGATTTGTACGATTTTGTTCCAATGACTCAAGAGGAGTTGGATGTCTATGTCAAGGAATATATACCTTTTGTACCTTTACGTTATGCCAATTTTGTGGTAGATAAGGATGACAACTTAGTAGCATTTGGGTTGGCTATCCCATCGTTATCCAAAGCATATCAAAAAGCAAAAGGTAGATTATTCCCCTTTGGTTGGTATTATATCTTGCGCGCTTTGAGAAAATATGATTCCATTGATTTGCTCCTTAACGGAGTATTGCCAGAATGGCAAAAGCGCGGTGTGCATGCAATCTATTATTGTGAAATGAACAAGAATGCCATTGAAGATAATGTCCATACCGCATTCACAAATCCTCAAATTATCGGAAATGAAGCTGTTAAAATCTGGAGCACGCAGTTTATGGCTGATCCCGTTATGCAAAGAGCTGTCTTTGGTATGAATATTTAGCAAATACGGGCTATATATAAAAAGAGAGTTGGCAAAGATGATTCTTAAATATTTGCCAACTCTCTTTTTTGTGTTAATGGGGTATCAGCTTTTGTAGTATGACCGTAAAACATCAACATACCAATTGCCAGGTATTATCTTTTTGAGAATTACCGACATACGCTGTTCGAGATTTGCAACTACATAGCGTAGTTTTGGATGCTTGCATTCCACTATCTTGGCTATTTTTTTTGCCAGAACGTCAGGCTTCAGTCCTCCGTTTTCTTCTTTCTCTATCAACGATAGACTTTTTTTGAACACAGGACCATAGTCTGGATCGTTGAGTGTGGCTTCCGAATTTTTGCGTGATGCTGTAAAGTTAGTTGCGAAATCACCAGGCTCTACCATGCTTACACTTATTCCAAACCGCTTAACCTCAGCACTTAAAGCTTCGCTAAATCCCTCAATAGCAAATTTTGAGGCGCTATAAAATCCCTGATAAGGAAGCCCCATCACACCACCTATTGAACTCAGATTGATTATTTTGCCATATCTTTGCTGTCTCATATATCGAAGTGTAGATTGGCACATATTTACGCATCCCATAAAATTGGTATCCATCTGAATTTTAATCTCTTCTTGGCTTGCCAATTCTAACGATCCTCCGATACCCATGCCAGCATTATTGATTAACACATCTATGCGGTGTTCACGATTATAGATAGTTTCGACTACAGATTGCACTCCAATACTATCTCGTATATCCGCTTGCATGTAGCGGATGGAAGGGTGTTGCATCGGGCGGCGGCAGAGCCCATATACGACATGACCTTTGTTCGCAAGCAACTCGGCTGTAGCTTTGCCAAATCCGGATGACGCTCCTGTTATGATAATTACTTTCTTCATATATCTGACTTGTTTGAGATTGCAAAAGTACAAAAAAATAGTTAACGATGAATAGTTTTATCTATTTATCAAAAATTAGTATCTTTGCAAGTTATTTTTGCTGTTACGGAAAATAATCTTATTATAGTACAGTTGGATGCCTTTATCCGTAAGTACTACAAAAACAAACTCATACGTGGCTGTATATATACTGCGGCTGTATTGTTGTCTTTGTTTTTGCTGTTAGTCTTATTGGAATATTTTGGCTATTTTCCGTCGTTGGTGCGTGGCATTCTTTTTTGGTGCTACATCTCGATGACGGCCATTTTGGTGTGTTATTGGGTGTTATTGCCGCTATCCAAAATGAGGAGGTTAGGCAAGTGTATTAGTTATGAGCAGGCAGCCATTATTATAGGAGATTATTTTCCTGAGGTTAAAGATAAGTTACTCAATCTGTTACAACTACAAGGCATGAGTAGTGTGGCTGATAGTGATTTGCTCAGTGCAAGTATTAAGCAAAAAACTGACAGCCTTTCTCCTATTCCGTTCAAGAATGCTATTAAGCTGAATGCTAATAAGAAGTATCTTAAGTATGTGGTAGCCCCACTTGTGCTGATAGTCTTGTTATTGATTTTTGTTCCATCCTCGATAACTGGTCCGTCAAAGCGCATTGTAAACTATGATGTAAACTATGATCGTCCAGCACCTTTTGAATTTGTCGTTGAGAATGATGTTCTGGAAGCTATCCAACAAGATGATTATCTGCTTCGTGTAGCCATAGACGGAGATGTACTGCCAGCCGAAGTATATATTGAAGCCGATGGTTTGCAGTATAAGATGCAACCAGTAGATAAATCTCATTTTACATATTTGTTCAAACAGATACATGCAACAGTTCACTTTAAGTTGCGCGCTGCGGGTGTTGTATCGAATGAATATATTTTGTTAGTTCATCCTAAACCATCAGTAATTGACTTCCAAGTATCATTAACTTTTCCAAGTTACACACATCAGCAGGATTTGACTTTATCTAATCAGGGTGATATTACTGTTTCACAAGGAACATTAGTCCGTTGGTTATTCCTTACCCGCGATGTCGATGTATTCCATTTTATATCAAACGGTACAGTTCAGGATATTGTGCCAGATGCTAATGGTAGAGTTGTAATCCAATGCAAAGCAATGTCGTCATTTGAGTATGAGTTTGTTTCGAGCAATAAAAATGTAGTTACTACAGATACGTTGGCTTATGCGATTACAGTGGTACCAGATGCATCGCCAATGATAGTGGTAGCTCAATCGGACGACTCTACTCTACCCGACAGAAAATTCTTTCAGGGTTATATAAAAGATGATTATGGCTTTTCAAAACTTCTTTTCCGCGCAATTGTCAACAACGAATCCGATTCTGCTGTGGTAGTCCGCCATGATTATAATGTCGCCATCTCATCTGAAGTCTCTCAAGAATTCCTGTTTTCGTTTGATATGGGCAATCTGAATCTCAATCCAGGCGACAGAGTGCAATATTATTTTGAAATCTGGGATAATGATGCCATCCATGGGCCAAAGTCCGCCACCTCACAACAATATCTTTTGGAAATTCCATCAGAGCATAAACTTAAACAAATATTAGATGATAACACATCGGATGCGATTGTTCATGCGGAACAGTCAATGTCTGATTTAAAGAAATTGCAGTCCGAAATCAACGAGTTGATGCGTAAACTGGTGGATAAGAATGAACTCTCATGGCAAGATAAAAAACAACTGCAGGAGTTAGCTAACAAACAAAAACAAGTAAAAGAGGAGCTATCCAAGATGCAGCAGCAGTTGCGTCAAAACAATATGTTGGAGCAAAAGTATCGTGACCAGAGTCAACAGATAATGCAAAAACAACAAGAGTTAGATAAGTTGCTTAACGAGGTTCTTAATGATGAGATGAAAGACATGATGCGTGAGATAGATAAGTTGATGGAGGAGATAGACAAAAACAAGGTTCAAGAGCATTTGGAAAATTTGAAATTGGACAATGAGCAATTAGAAAAGCAGATAGACCAAGATATTGATTTGCTTAAGCGGCTGGAATTGGAAAAAAAGGTAGAAGATGCGATACAGAAAGCATCCGAGTTGTCGGATAAGCAGCGGGAATTAGCAAAAGAGACAGAGAACGCTTCGTCTAAAGATTTAGAACAACTGAAATCTAAACAGCAGCAACTTTCTGAACAATTCAAAGAGCTAAAAAGTGATATAAAAGAGATACAACAAGAATATAAAGAAATTAATGAAGATTATAACTTTAATGTTGACAAGCAGTTAGAGAATAAAATTGACCAATTGCAGCAAGAAGCACAGCAAAAATCAGCCAATGGAAAGCGTAAGGAGGCATCAAAAGCGCAACAAGAAGCTGCCGATGCACTACAACAACTCTCTGATCAAT
>JAGHVA010000086.1 GCA_018064565.1 Candidatus Colimorpha onthohippi | reverse complement strand
GAGTTTGTATTGAATATGTAAAAGTTCTTCGTCAGAGTGATCGCCGAAATGTTTGTCACAAGGGATATATCTACGGTATAGCATATTTGTGTTTTCAATGTAGCCTTTCTGCCAAGAGCAGTATGCGTCAGTCGGAATTGGCGGTTGCATACCTTTTGTTCACACCAAGGAAGAACCGACGGAGATTTTTCTATTTCGAAGTGTGCGGCAAATCTGTTTTTTAAAATCTATTGGTGTAAATCAAGTTGTTATTCGTTAAAAACATGCTAATACGGATTGAAGATATTTCTTTTTTAGCAAAGTATGGGTTAAGTTTTGTGTGAGCATGTGAAAAAAAATTGCTACTTTTGCAGGCGAATCGGGGTACAGGAAAGACCTGTTGAGAGAGACCCGTAGAACTTGATGCGGTTCATACCGCCGTAAGGAATTTACTCATGAAAAAATGGACAGAAGAAGCCTGGGCCGAGGCTTCTGGCATCTATGCCGACATTATCGACCATCCCTTTATTCTTGAACTTGCCGATGGAACCCTTTCGGTCGAAAGGTTCAAACGGTACATTGCACAGGACGAGCTGTATCTTGGAAACTATGGCCGCCAGATGTATGCTTTTGCCGATATGATTGGTGATGCTTCGCAGAAACAGATGTTTATGGAGTTCGCCAAAGCCGGACTTGAGGGCGAAAAGGCGATGCACCAAATGATGATAGCACGTTTTGGCATTGACGCTTCCGCCTCTCCGTCCAAGGTTACAGCAGCGTACAACGATCATACCGAGGCGGCAATTCAAACTGGCTGCAAAGAGATCGCACTCGCCTCGTTACTCCCGTGTATTTGGATATACAACGAGGTCGGAAAGCACCTCAAGGCCATAGCTGTTAATGCGGGCAATCCCTACCGCGAGTGGATAGACGAATACGGTAATGAGGACTTCTCGGCATCCGTTGCGAATATTCTGTCGCTGATTGATGAGTATGCTGGCAATACGAATGTAATAATCCGGAAGGAAATGACCAGTCAGTTTCGAGAAGGGGTACACTTTGAGTATCAATTCTGGGACTACGCTTACAAGGGGGAGTAGTATAAGGGGCGGGTTAAAACGACTTTTGTCTTTCCATAGAAAAAGTTGACTTTGCGAGTCAACTTTTTTTAGGGAAAGACAATATTCACTTTTTGATGCCTTAATAGGGAAAATCATAATATAAAAATACAACATGTGCGATCAGCGCACGTTGCTTTCTAAGGCCTCACGAACCATTTTTTTGATTTCGAGGGTGCGCTGCTTGATGGCGTCTTGCTTGGCGGGGTTGTAGAGTTCATTATATACCACCTTGCCAAGCGAGATGCCTATATTCGGCATTGTACCTTTGACATCGACAGCCAAACGAAGTGGCAACGGCGATTTGAGCAGTTCAACATGATAATTATAATTGCCCGTAAGCGAGTGAATACCCGATGCACACACTTGATATTTATCCATCGAGAATAGGAACGGATACACCTCCATCTTGTTGCGGAACAAAGTCATCTCTACATCCAGACTGTCAATCACGTTGCGCGTACTCCTCTTGAACATCAACAGCGATGAAATTTTGTCGAATGTCTCGTTGTCGAGTACCACCAACTCCTTGCCACTGATAGCAGCAGAGCCTAACAAAGTGCTGGTTTTTGGCGCATATTTCGCATCCAGATAGCCCTCGAGTGCTAAGTGGAAATTGGCCTGTCCAGAAAACGATGAAAGCATGGGGACCAACGTATCTACATACGGAATCATGTCAATAAGTTCCTCAATATCGATATCCAACAGATGGAAATCGACACCCAGATAGAGATGATTGGGTCGGGGCGACTTGTAGATACCTGTGAGTTGCATGCGTGCGGCTTTGCATACAAAACCGACTTGATCTAAAATTGCTTTGCCGTCACGAATGCTGATATTTCCTGCCAGGTTACTGAGTTTGTTGTCAAATGCCACACAACTCTTAACATTCGTGTGAAGTGTTACATCCACATCGCGCGGTACTATAAATGGGGCTGCATCTGCAGGCACATCATCTTCGCGACGCATCTGTTCGATAGTGTCTGGATCACTTCCCATGCCACTGATAAGCGACAGCAACTGATCTATGTCGGAATAGTTTGACTGCAACGAGATATCGGCTTTTAATACAGATTTATGCGCCAGCCAATCCTCAAGGTTCAAAACCGATCCAGATAAATGATAATCAGACTCACCCCAGTGCAGATTGAAATCGTTCAACCTACAGCTTCCTGGTTTATAATCGAATGCCATCGAAGACATACGCAGTGCTTCAGGCATATCAGGCATAAAAAACAGTGTACGCCCCAATGTAACTGACAGGTTGGGATTGATGGATGCAATCAAATCATTTTGTGATGCGTCATACCGAACTGAGCCATTCAACTCTAACTGCTCGGCATCCATTCCTATAGAATCCACCCCAACATTTGTACGCTCCATGACCAACTTGAATGCAGCCGCAATAGGCTTGTCCAAATTGGAGAAGTCAGGCAGATTGACAGCCAACTGTGTACCAGTAAGTTTCGCATCCACCTGATTAGACGGCATTTTGAGTTGCAGGTTGTCGCTCAACAAAGCGGCAGCCACCACACAATGTTTGTCTGCAACGGGACGTTGTGCCGAAGTATGCAGATTGAGATGTAACGCAGGCGAAATTGCATGGATATCACCGTAAGCGACATCCAACTGATTAAAATCGATGTTACTCTCCAATTTGATATGATTTAGATCTAACTGCGAGAGTTGGTCGATAGTAGCCTTAGCTGAAAGTTTTAGCTGTGCAGTTCCCCGCACATCGAGTGGCATCGTATCAGGGATAAACGACATGACATCCACCATCTGCAAACTGCCTGTACCCCTCACATCGAGATTCATCTGACCAAGCACGTCAGAGAGAGAGCCTTCGAGGTTGACCTTACTGCTACCCATAGTTGCCGACAAACCTCGTACATTGACAACCGACGTAGCGCTGCTGTCTAAATATAGTTGAGCTGAGACATCGGCGGATATGTTGCGTAGTGGTTTGGGGAGCATAGACATATCGGCAAAACTGCCATCCTGAACCATCAAATCACAACCGATATATGACACATTCACATTGGTATCACCTACACCACCCTCAACATGACCGCTGAGAGCCACATCACCCTTAATAGTCATGTTGCTACAAAAACCAGCAAACTGCGGAGGCAGATAGGGCAACAAGTCCTGAACCGACACCTTTGACACCGAGAAGTCGGCATCTAAAAGGCTGGGATAACTGACATCGGACGATGCTTGAAGTCTGCCGGTAAGCGAAAGTTTCAACTGGTCAAGACCTAACTGAGCACCATCTACCGACAAAGAACCGTTGCTATAGTTAAAGGGGATATCGATGGACAGTAAATCGTCGCTACTGGAAGCCAAGGCATCGTTGACATACGCAACACCTTGCATACTAAATTGGCCTTTAGGCAACGACAGCTGCAACCTACCCTGCAAATTATTGAACGACCCATCTGATGAAACATCGACCGAGACATCCGAAGCCTCACAATCAATAAAATCAGCACCAACGGAATCTTGCTGTGTGTAGCAGATTTTTTTTATATTCATCAAAAGCGACGCGTCAATACTTTCGCCTAACAGCGACCCAGAAAGATCCATCTCAAGGTCTTCGAGACTTGCTCTCACCCCCAATTGGTTGTCGGTATAACTACCATTAACCTTGTCCAATTTGATACTATTGAGACTGACCTCCTCTGGCAGACGAAACGCCGTAGTATCGGACAACTGAGACGAATCTGCCAAGGCTATGACATCAAAATTATGTTGACCTTCTGAAGAGGTGAATAAATTAGCATCCACACCATCCAAACAGATTTTGCGCACAACGATATTACCATTTTTGATAAACTCACGGATATCAACTCCCACCACCAAATCATGAATATAAGCCACTGTATCAGAAGGGGCACCTTGAATAGGATTGACCATCCACACATCGTGAATATCCACCCCCGCATCGGGAAAAGTCTTGAAAAGCGTGAGATTGACACTACCAAAATGCGTATCGCAAGTTACATAACGGTTAGAGAGATTGTTTACTATCTTGGTAAGCTGCGCTGGCGTAAATATCAGCCAACATGCTACAGCAAAAACAACCAACAACAGAGCCACCAACGACCCCAAAGAGATAAGGGTAATCTTAATCCACTTTTTCATAACAACCTAACCCGAGAAATAATTAGTCAACTTTGACTTTAGTAAAAGTAACGACCTCAAGTCCGTCGTCCCACTGCAAAGTAGTAGCATTCAACACCTTGACCGTATAATATTGAGCCACTGCTTGATGTACCTCATCACCCGAAAACACATGTTTGAGTTGATCGCCGTCAAGGCTCCAAGCAAAACGCATCGTGGTCTCATCATCCTCATTAACATCGTCGGCGGTATCCCACGTCCGACCGCTGTGGTCGGCATCATAGCGCCAAAACTCGGTACCCGACGACCACTTACCAATAAGATTCGACTCAGAAAATTTTGGAGACTTATCCTTATCTTTAGAGCAGCCAGCCCAAAGTAAGACAGCAGCAATAGCACATAAGACAAGCAAATACGCAGGTTTCATAATCATGGCTCAACCAATTGATAAATATCAGGATAGGTACGGCCATAACCATTATAATCAAGGCCATAGCCTACTATAAACTCGTTGTCGATGTCTTTTCCCACATAATCTACCTTAACATCGGCTTGAAGGAGCTGCGGCTTACGTACCATGGCACAGATACGTACACTCGCTGGGTGAAGCTTTGCCAACTGAGACAAAGCTTGACGCATTGTGTGCCCCGTTTCAACAATATCTTCGATTATAAGCACATTACGCCCCGTAACTGATTCGGGGAATCCCACCAACTCTTTAACGGTGGCACTACTTTGAGTGCCTTGATACGACTGAAATTTGACAAATGAAATCTCAGGATCAAAATCCAACGACCGCAACAGATCGGTAGCAAACATAAAACTGCCGTTGAGCACGGGACATATTATCGGGTTCAAGTCTTTTAAGTCTCGTGAGATCTCGGCTGCTAACCGTTCTACAATTTGAGCGATATCAGCAGCTGAGAGGTAGCATCTAAACGACTTATCCAAAACCTTAATCATGATCAAACACTGTTATTTAATCCAAATCACGTTCAATCGAGTCAAGTGCCAACCGGAATCCATAGCATCCGTAGGTGTAATCAGGCAGATACCATGACCTATCGTGGACAGCGCATGTCCAACTGGGGCTATTGATACTTCCTCCGCGGAGGATGCGGTTTTCACCGTTCTTAGGTCCTCGGGGGTTGTTTTGATGAGCGGTCGGATACGTTCCGAACCAGTCGGAGCACCATTCAGCCACATTACCACCCATATCATAAATACCCAACTCGTTAGGCATTTTCTGCGCTACTGGGTGCGTACGGTTGCCGCTGTTGCCACAAAACCATGCCGCATCTTGCAAGGCATCGGTGGTACCAGGATAGAGATTGCCAACAGACCGATTGCCACCTCTGGCGGCATACTCCCACTGAGCCTCAGTGGGGAGATGAAACCTATAACCTGTGATTTGGCTGAGACGAGCAATAAACACCTGGATTTGATTCCACGACACTTGATCTACAGGCAGGAGATCGTTGCCGATGTAGATAGAGGGATTCTGATCCATTACTGCCATCCACAGCCGTTGCGTAACCTCTGTGTTGCCGATATAGTAATCGTCCAACGTCACCTCATGCTGAACCAACGACTCTTCAGTATCGTGAGCCGCCCGACCTGGTTGGGTGCACCCCATAGTAAACGTGCCACCTTTAACAGGCAGCATCACGATAGGAACCGTATCAACCCATATCACAGCCGACCCATCGTCAACTTCAACCTTAAAATCAACCAGCCACACATCGACGCCCTGAATTTCTGCCAGCAAAGACGATGTAATGCGCTTGTTGGAGCCTGGTTGACATTCTTACCCACATCGCCCTTTAGCCCCTCAAGAGGATCGCTATAGGTCTTGCCAGCATCGATGGACACCCTTACCCTTATATCGGCTGCCTGATCAAGATGATATGTAATGCACAACGCATCGCCCTGCATCTGCCATGCGATGCTGTCAATGCGTTGTGCATTCAAACCAAGTGCCATTGCAAACAGCAACAGCAGCAGCAACATTTTTTTACATACGGTCATCACTCCATTTTTCGGGATTGCAGCGCCACTCTGTGAGCGACTGTATCTGCGACTCGTTGACATAATTCTCACGACAAGCCACATCCACCAATGTCTCATAATTGGTTAGGGTACGCAACTCAACACCTGCCTCCTCAAAATTTTTGCGAGCCACATCTAACTGATAAGTAAAAATAGCAACCATGCCTAACACATTGCAACCTCTCTCACGCAACGCTTTGACGGCTATCAAACTGCTTTTACCTGTTGACACCAGATCCTCAACCACTATTACAGACTGGTTGGGACTAATCTCACCTTCAATCTGATTGGCAAGACCATGATTTTTAGCCTCAGAACGTACATATACAAAAGGCTTGTTCAATTCTTGCGCCACCAATGCACCTTGTGCAATACCGCCCGTAGCCACACCTGCAATAACTTCAGGTTCGACAAAATTGTCCCGTATCACAGACTCAAACTGCTGACGGATATAGGTACGTATCTCGGGGTATGAGAGCGTAACTCGGTTGTCGCAATATATAGGCGATTTGCGACCAGATGCCCATGTAAACGGATTCTCGCTGTTCAACTTTACAGCTTTGACCTGAAGCAGAAATTTTGCCGTCTGCTCTGCGGCGAAGTTAGATGTATTCATGATTTTGCAAAAGTACAAACTATTATTGAAACTGCAATTTATTTTATAAAATAGTTATCAACAACACAACTTTGTTGCATTGCTATGGTTCTACTGGTTCTACACGTGTCATAGTAAAGGCCGCTGAGACCAACGATGGATTTTGATTATCACGACGAGCAGTCCAAGTCATCAGATTGTTGAGGATGCTGAGATCCCAACATTCGATGTGGTCGTCTGGTTCATTGGTCCACAACGACACCATCCAGTCTCCGACAACATGGAAATAAGAGTTGGACGATGTAGGATCAGGAATCCAAGCCTGTTCAATTTTGGTATAGTAATTATAAGAGCCATCAGCCAAATATTCCCAACGGTGGTTGGCTACGCCAAAAGTGCTATCGCCCGTAAAACTCTCGCCTTGCCACATGCCGACAATAGCAGTATCAAAGCCATAGTTGCCTGCAAGTGTAAATTCTAACCGAGGAGAGCCAATCAGCATATCGTGCTGTAAGGTAGATTGCACATTGGTAGCGGAAAGCAGATTATGCGATAGGTTATCTATAGGCAATGTGAGTACGGGAATATCTTCCATCAAAAGCGACACATCGGTACCAACTACCGAATAAGTGCAATGATTCTCTACAAAAGCAGGGTTTGTTTTACCATCAAAACCTACACAAAAATAGATTATTGCAGTACTGTCTGAGTTGAATTTCAAAAATACACGATCATTTGTCAATACTTCAGTATCGTTATGGAGATTCAAACGCCACAGTCCGATAATGCCCTGTTGCACTTGTTCCTGCGTAAGCGACACCACACCAGCATCCTGCGCCAAATCTTCATCTTTGCATGCCCCAAAAAAGACAGACACCAACACAACTGTCACAGCCACAAGATATTTGTAAAATTTCATACGTAAACAATAATTTGATTGAATAATATTTAACTTATTAAAAATCTTACCCAAAAAACTGGTTATGTAAACTAATTTCTTAGGATTTTGAAGTGATTTTAGAGTTTATATTATCTACTTATTTATAGATATTTCTGTTATTGAGGGCTTTATGGAATTTACGGGCATTAGCATTATGCTCATCGAGGGTTTCAGCAAAATTGTGATAGCCAGAGAAATCATCTTTTGCACAGAAATACAGATATTTAGTCCGCTTGTTTTTAAGTACTGCATCAATACTGGACTCCGATGGGATACAAATTGGTCCTGGAGGAAGTCCAATATACTGATAGGTATTATAAGGACTTTTACATTCGGTATGGATTTTCAGGATTCGGCGCAATGAGAAATCGCCCACAGCGTAACGCACGGTAGGATCGGCTTGTAACGGTATCTTATGACGGATGCGGTTAAGATAGACACTGGCGATATCTGCTTTCTCATCATTTTTGTTAGTTTCTTCCTTAACAATCGATGCCAACGTAGTAACTTCGGCAGGTGTGAGATTCAACTCCTGACAGTCCGCCAACCGCGAGGCATTCCAAAAACGGTCATATTCGGTAGCCATTCGATTCACAAAAGCCTGAGGAGAGATGTTCCAATATACGTCATAAGAATTTTGGACAAAGAGTGAGATTATCGTATTTTTTGTCAATCCATATTGCTCGCACACACTATCGGACTGCAGCAACTGCAACAACTCGTGTTGAGAAAAATTGAATCGTTTCCCCAAGTCTGCACACAACCGAGTTAACGATCGATACGAACCGATAGTAATCCTAATTGGATCCTGAGAACCTATCCTCAATTTATGCACCAAATCAAAAACAGGCATCTTATGGCTTACCACATACGAGCCACCATGTACTGTAGTAAAACGTCTTGCTTGAGCAATAGCTCTGAATGATTCAAACGATGACAGACAATGGTTGGATTTCAACGTATCCAACATACCATCGAAATCACAGCCGTCGGGCAAAAAGATACGCACATCCTCGGTATTGACAGTTTTCTCGCGACGCAACCAATATAAGACGCCGACACATGATACCACGATCATTCCCATCAGCACCAATAGAACTACCCTACTTGATTTATTTTTCTTACGAGCCACTACTATGACAATTTTATGTTAATGGATTTATAATTTTATCATCACCAAGAATCAGCTGCATACGGACTACATCTTCAAAGCCGTCAGCTACCACAAGCCAACTCTTAAACAGACCACACCTCAAGTACCCTGCCTTTGTAAAGAGATTGATACTTGGCTGGTTGGTTATTCTAATATCAGCATATAGCTGATGGATATTCAACACATCGTAAGCCATCACACTAAGCAGATGGAGCATTTGAGAACCCACATGGCAACGCCGCAAATCGGTACGAACCGTAATACCGACAGCAGCCCGGCGATGTATGGGGTCGAAATTATAAAGATCGATACACCCTACCACCGAATCGTCCGTATCTCGATTGTCATCAACCGCCGCCAATCGCAGCTGTCCGTCATGCCAATGATTATGTTCTATAGCTTGAAGCGATAGCATGATACTAACTGATATTACTCCATTGAGGAGCATTGTTATTTTTTCGCAGATATGTGCGGAGCAGCCTATTGTCAGGAAGATTCAGTTCTGGGTCAACATCCAAAATCATCCCCACCTGCTTAGATACCACACTCAACAAATCTTCATCCTCTACAATATCTGCCAATTTTAGTTCGAGAATGCCACTCTGCGCTTTACCCTCAATATCGCCTGGACCGCGCAATTGCAAATCAGCTTCAGCAATTTTGAAACCATCGGTGGTGCTACACATAGTACTGATACGTTGCACACCAGTGCCCGACAAATCATCTTTGGTCATCAGCACGCAGTACGACGATCCTCCACCACGTCCTACCCTGCCCCGCAACTGATGGAGCTGCGACAAGCCGAAACGTTCAGCGTTTTCAATAACCATCATCGTTGCATTAGGAACATCCACACCCACCTCAATCACCGTAGTGCTTACCATTATCTGCGTTTCGCCTTTCTTGAAACGGTCCATCTCGAAAGCTTTGGCATCAGGATCCATTCTTCCATGCACAATGCTAATCTGATATTGTGGCATCGGGAAACTGCGCGATATGCTTTCGTAGCCATCCATCAAATCTTTGATATCCAACTTCTCTGACTCTTCAATAAGAGGATAGACCACATAGACTTGCCGCCCCTGAGCTATCTCTCTACGCATCATCTCAAACACAACGAGTCGTTTAGAGTCGGTATAGTGTATAGTCTTGACTGGCTGTCTGCCTGGTGGCATCTCATCGATAACAGAGCAATCCAGATCGCTATAAAGTGTCATGGCAAGTGTACGTGGTATCGGGGTAGCCGTCATGACCAACACATGTGGGGGTGGTGTTGACTTTTTCCACAACTTGGATCGCTGTTCTACTCCAAAACGATGTTGCTCGTCGATAACCACATAGCCAAGATTTTCAAACACTACGTTATCCTCCAACAAAGCATGAGTCCCCACCAAGATATCAATCTCACCAACCGCCAAAGCCTTTTTGATTTGACGTTTCTCGGCAGCTTTGACACTCCCAATCAACAACGCCACACGCAACGGCAAGCCACTCAACATCTTTTGAAAATTGTTGTAATGCTGTTGCGCAAGGATTTCAGTAGGTGCCATAATGCACGTCTGGCAACCATTGTCCACCGCCAAAAGCATGGTTTGCAAAGCCACCATCGTCTTCCCACTTCCCACGTCGCCTTGCACCAATCGATTCATCTGGCGTCCACTGCGCAAGTCTGCCCAAATTTCTTTCACCACACGTTTTAGAGCGC
>JAGHVA010000143.1 GCA_018064565.1 Candidatus Colimorpha onthohippi | reverse complement strand
CAACAAAGCATTCCTATACAAATCCATCACTTCGACCAATTTCTTAGCTTTGGCGTCGCCTCCCGCTTTAGCCTTCTTAACCTCCTTATCATACCGATTCTCTATCGTTTCAAGATCTTTGAATTGCAATTCAAGATCGATAGTCTGCTTGTCGCGTACAGGATCTACAGTTCCATCCACATGAGTAATATTATCGTTTTCAAAACAACGTAGCACATGTATGATGGCATCGGTGGTTCGGATGTCGCCTAAAAACTTGTTGCCCAAACCCTCACCTTTAGACGCACCCTTGACCAATCCCGCAATGTCCACAATCTCTACCGTAGCAGGGACTACGCTGGCAGGGTGTTCTATCTCAACCAATTTAGCCAAGCGCTCATCGGGAACGGTGATAACACCCACATTAGGTTCAATGGTACAAAATGGGAAATTGGCCGCTTGTGCTTTGGCATTGCTGAGGCAATTAAACAACGTTGACTTGCCCACATTGGGTAAACCAACTATTCCACATTGGAGACTCATATTCGGATTTGTTTATTTTTAGTATTCAATATAATTAGCGGCATTGACAGCGTTAGACTTGTGGTGCCGATTTCGAGATTGAACAACAGAAGTTGCTGTACGATAAGTATTGGCTGGACTTACGGTCTTGTGATCCGACAACTGCGGAGTATTTGATTGGACATCTTGGTTAGATGAATTAGCATCCGCAATAATAGGCAAATCAGCCTCTTGGTTTTCATTGCAATGTAACCTCACAGACGGCAACTCAGGCAAAGCATCGTAGGTACACAACGTATATTTGCCATTGCCCGTGTAGGCAGTATTACGAACGGTGATATGAAAACATGGTTGGCGCACCTCGTAAATCACATAACAGATTTGCTCATACCGCAACTCGTACAAGGTTTGTGCTAACACCTCTTTGAGCCAAATGTCGTTGACTTCCATGCCATCATCGCGAAGAAAACGAGCATAAGTAATGTCGATAGTAGTACCATAGGCATGGCATGAGTTCTCTGAAGCGTTGCTGTTGCACCTACGCAAATCAGTTACGTCTGAATTGCTCCGAAAAGCACTTGTTACGATAGGCCTATAGGTATGACCATCCGACTGACGCTGCTGCAATATCTCAGCAAAGCGGTCGCCAATATAATGTAACATCAGCACAGCTTCGGGAACCAAATAGGGCTTAGAATACGACATATAATCCACAACATAAAGCGGTGTGGTGCTAATACGGCATAATCTTTTGCATGTGTCAGGGGCGATAGCCCCATCTGCCTGATCTACGCCCAGACGAGTAGCCGCACACAGCTGCACATCGTTCAAATCGGAAAACAGCTGCTGGTAGTTCACCGTACTCCAGTCCAACGTGGGTATTTGGCTACGGAGCAACCGTTTATAGACCGTACGGCGCTCTGGACGCTGCCCCTTGTTGCCTATACCTTTAAGCCACGACCCAAAATCTACACAATTCGAAAAGCCCATAAAACACAAAGCGCACACACCAACCAAAACCACAGACACACCCACCACTGCACGCCGACGACGCACAGCAGAATGTGAAAATCTGGAATACTTATATTTGGGACGATTTCTAAACAAGGGTTCAATCCATTAATTTCTTCTCAATCAAATATTGGTTGCGCGTGGGAGAATTGCGACACACCAATTCTGAGATAAAACCTGTGAGAAAGAGCATGGCACCCAATAATGAGAAAAACATAGAAAGATAGAACCACAAACTGCCTAACAGCGACATCGCACCACACAGACGCAACACGATAAGCACAATCAAGGCACCAAATCCCAAGATGAAACATACAGAACCCAACAAACCAAAAAAGTGCATAGGTTGCTTACCAAACTTGGACATAAACATGATGCTAATAAGATCAAGATAACCATTAACAAAACGGTTCATTCCGAATTTGGTAACGCCAAACTCGCGTTTGCGATGCTGCACCACTTTCTCACCAATATTACTAAAGCCTGCCCATTTGGCAATAACAGGAATGTAGCGGTGCATCTCGCCATACACCTCAATGCTCTTCACGACATCCAGCCGGTAGGCCTTTAGCCCACAGTTAAAGTCGTGCAGCTTAATGCCACTCATCTTGCGGGTAGTCCAATTGAAGAATTTAGATGGGATATTCTTGGCAATCTTTGAGTCATAACGCACTTTTTTCCAACCACTAACCATGTCATAACCATCTTCCTTAATCATTCGGTATAATTCGGGGATTTCGTCGGGACTATCTTGCAAATCTGCATCCATAGTAATGACCACGTCTCCAATCACATTAGAAAATCCGACATTTAAGGCAGCCGACTTTCCGTAATTGCGACGAAATTTGATGCCTTTGTAGCGGGGATTGCTTGTACGCAACGACTCGATGACAGACCACGACTTGTCTTTGCTACCATCGTCAACCATTACCACTTCATAATCAAAGTGATGTTCACTCATCACCCGATCAATCCATTCTGCCAAATGTGGTAACGATTCCTCTTCGTTATAAAGAGGTACTACTATTGAAA
>JAGHVA010000114.1 GCA_018064565.1 Candidatus Colimorpha onthohippi | reverse complement strand
CTTGCCGCGCGGCACAATGGTAACCTTGATGAGCGGATTGGCCCAACGCAACAGCCAACTTACCGAAGCATGACCCGACTCATGATAAGCAATAGTGTGTTTCTCTCGGTCTGAGATTACCTTGGAACGCTTCTCCAATCCACCTACTATGCGATCTATCGCATCCAGAAAATCCTGCTTATCGATAAACTTCTTCTTATTACGTGCAGCCACCAGAGCTGACTCGTTGCATACGTTGGCGATATCGGCACCCGAGAAACCAGGCGTCTGCTTGGCCAGAAAATCTACATCCACCCGCTGGTCGCTACCCTCATCGCTAAGCAGCTTCAGGTTGCGCATGTGAACCTCAAAAATAGCCTTGCGCTCATCGAGATCAGGCAGTTCGACATAAATCTGACGGTCAAAACGCCCTGCACGCAACAAAGCCTTATCGAGCACCTCAGCACGGTTGGTGGCGGCCATCACGATGATATTGGTACGACTACTAAAACCGTCCATCTCTGTAAGCAGCTGGTTAAGTGTATTCTCACGCTCATCGTTGGCGTTGCTGTAGCCGCTCCTGCCTCGTGCTCGCCCCACGGCATCTATCTCATCGATAAAGATAATACAAGGTGTTTTTTTCTTAGCCTCCTCAAACAAGTCGCGCACACGCGAAGCACCCACACCTACAAACATCTCTACAAAATCAGAACCCGACATCGAGAAAAAAGGAACGTTAGCCTCGCCTGCGACAGCCTTCGCCAACATCGTCTTACCCGTACCTGGAGGACCTACAAGCAGCACACCTTTGGGAATCTTTCCACCCAAGTCGGTATAACGCTTAGGATTTTTCAAGAAATCAACCACCTCCATCACCTCTTCTTTGGCACCTGCCAAGCCTGCTACATCTTTGAATGTGATATTTGTTGGGGTTTTGCCATCGTACAACTTGGCACGAGATTTGCCCACACCAAAGATGCCACCACCAGAGCCGCCTCCCATGTTTCGCTGACTGATAGCGCGAATCACCACAAAAAACAAGATAATCAGCAAAAACGGACCAAATATGAACAAAAACTCTTTCCACGAACTGGAACGAGATTCTATCTGATAAGACACATGGTGACCCGTTTGCTGCTCTATGCGCGACAGCTCTTGGTCGAAATGCTCAAACGAACCAATATTGATGCGATAATACCCCTTGTCCAATGTCTTCTCGCCTGTGAACGTCTGCCCATACAATTCGTTGTATATCGTGTCGTGCCGCATAGCCACATCACTAATATACACCTCTGCATACTCTTGGTTCACTACAACTATCTTCTCATAATCTTGGTTGACTATGATATGCTCCAACCGATCCCACGACAACTCTTTAACTTCACTCCCATTGCCCGAAAGCAGTATGGTACCCAAGCCTATAATCAATGCAGCATAAATGACATACAAAATCACCGAACCAGGCTTTTTGGCTCTCGGTCTGTTGGGGGAGTGCGGTTGCGACTTGCCTCGTGAGGGTCTGTTGACATTATCGCCGTCGGGAGCATCTTGCGAGTGGTGCCTACCCGAAACTGGCTTCGAACCGCCATTAGGAGCACCCTGCGAGTGCGGTGTATCCGAAACTGGCTTCGAACCGCCATTAGCACTATCACCCGATGGTTCCGCTGAGATAGGAGGATTCTGCTCCGCCGTATGCTGACGGTCATCACTGCTATCAGTTAACTTATTATCTGTTGCGTTAGTATTATCGTTCTGCATAATAACACTTATTGTTCCTTACCGTTATTAGTAAAAATTTGTTTGCCGTCTGCCCACAAGTGATCCAAACGGTAAAAATCACGTTTGTCTTTTTGGAATATATGAACTACCACATCAAAATAATCCATCAGTATCCATTCTGCGTTCTGATAGCCCTCTACTTTTGATGGACCTATCCCAGTGGCTTTCTTGACCACCTCATGCACATTGTCGCTCATCGCACACACATGCGACGGTACATTGCCCGATGCTATCACAAAAAAAGCTGCGGGAGCCGATGGCAGGTCGCGCAAATCCAAGATGCTTATATCCATGCCTTTCTTATCGTCTATCGCCTGAGCAGCCAAACGTGCTAAAACTTCCGATTCTGTCATGCTTCTTAATTTTCAAAAAAAAATATCACTACATCCTGCCATGTCTCACTTCGACCTGTAACCAATCACTCAAACACAATCAATAACGGTGACAGATAGTATGCGTTGACAACCACCTTGTTCGCTCAATGTAATGCGAAGATAATGGTCGGGTAATATCTCTTCGATCTTCTCAGTCCACTCTGTAAAACAATAGCAACCCGAGTAAAAATACTCCTCATATCCAATATCATAAGCCTCCGATATATTTTTTAGACGATAAAAATCGAAGTGATACACCGAATTTTGAGAAGCATCACTATATTGATTTACAATAGCGAACGTAGGGCTACACACATTATCCACCACACCCAACTGCTCACACAATGCCTTGATTAATGTAGTTTTGCCAACACCCATCGGACCAAAAAAGGCAAAGAATCGCTCTTCTGGATACAAATTTAAGAGTTGACTTGCCACTTCGGGCAACTGACTGATGTCAAAAGCAATATTCATACCCCTTATATCAACGTAGCCTATCAGCGGCTCTCACCTTGGCTTCATCTTTACGAATTGCCTTTTGAGCCAAGAAGAAAAAGAGCATAGCCACTACTGGGAGCCATGTGCCTAATGTCCACGACACCGATGGCGCCTCTGTCCCCATCAGCACACTACAAGTCTTGCCGTAGTCATCGACAGCCCATATCAGCACCAGAAAGAAATAAACCAAGCTGACCAAAAAACCACCCATCGCCACACGAGCCTGCAACACACGATTGCGATACAACAATATAGCCACCACTCCCAATGCCACTCCTAACAATGCCAATGTTACCAAAGGCCAGGTCTTTATCAAACCCCGCTGCGATACCTCAACTATAGGACTTCCCTCACTGATTTGCAAGCCCATATTTGGACAGTCGTGAGCTATCAAATTCAAGTCAGACACCATAACCTGATCTATCGTAAGACTATGTGCTGTAAACTGCGCAATAGGATAAGCGAAACAGAGTGCCATAGCGGTGGCAGCAAAAAGTAGAAAAACGGTCTGAATTCGTTGCAACATAACAATAGTAATAAGAGATGGTATTAGTATGTATTATTTGACCAATGCATCTACCTTGCGGTAATGCCATTTGCCCTTCACTACAGCATTTTCAATCAGCACAAACCCTGGATTAGACCGAGTCATGGTCTCGATGGCTTTATCGTCAGCCAGATAGTATTCCAACTCTGTCAGCTGATGTAGTGTCAAAAAGTCGGTAACAGTCTCGGGGAGTGCTGCAGTAAGCATCACCGTGTAGATATTGTTCTCGGAAGCGTACTGCATCACCTGTCTTATGGCTTCAACACCGCGATCGTTAACCTCATCAAGATGGTGCGCAGTAATAATCATCACTGGGTCGGCACTACCTATAAAATCCACTGCATGGTCGTTGCCGTCTATATCCAGCATCGAGAATCCATCGGCATGAATCTCATGCGGATCTATCACCCGGCTCGACACCCATTCCCACTGACTGTCAAAATCAGGATTGCTATTGTATGCCGACATCAACTCCTTGTTCGAAAACTCTCGCTCAGCGCCAGTTGCCTTTTCTCTATACACGACAAAGGTCTCTGCCTTCAAACTGGGGTCGGTATTCATCATCTCTCGTCCCACTTTCCAAGCGCGAAAGTCGATACACGGCTCGTTGTTGATATTATACAATTCAAAGAAAACCACAGCCAGCAAGGCTGCTATAGTGATGATACAGTCACGTTCAAACCTGCGTTTGCGACGTATATTGCGCGTCAGCACTATCCATACCATCGGTATGTCTAAGATTACATTTTTGAAGAAGGTCTGCTTTGGAGTAAGTTTGACCGCATCACCAAAACATCCACAATCGTTGATTCCGTATGTGGTGCTGAAAGCATCAAGCGCTGTAGATACCGTAAAGAATACCATCAATGCGGCAAAGAGCCAAGCCGAAAAACTGCGGAAAGCACCAGTAAGCATCAATACAGCCACCAAAAATTCTGCAGCAATCAGAACCATTGAGAATAATGGTGCCAACGAATCTAAACCCTGAAACGAAATCAAGCTACCACTCCAGGCAGAGAAATACTCTTGAATCTTGAAAGCAGTACCCATCGGGTCAACAGCTTTCACAAAACTCGAAAAGAGCAATACGAGACCCACAAAATAGCGAGCCACTACATTAAGCGTATAATTCAGTTTCGTATCTTTCATATTGCATAGCTTTTGCTTATTATACACGTTTGGTTTCCAACTCAGTGAGCCTAATCAAACAAAACAGCGAGTAGTTGATGATATCCGTATAACCTCCCTCCACACCTTCTGATATGATAGTCTGCCCGTGATTGTCTTCTATCTGCTTGATACGACGCAATTTCATCAGTATCAAATCGGTCATCGAACTGATGCGCATCTGCCTCCAAGCTTCACCATAGTCATGGTTTTTATCCATCATCAGCCGTGTGGCATCGGTAAGGTGCTTGTCATACAACTCCAAGGCTTGCTGCAAAGGCAACTCTTGGTTGCCGTCAGGTCCTAACGCCAACTGCATCAGCGCCATTACCGCATAGTTGACCATTGCGATAAACTCTGGTCGCTCGCCATCCGCTACCTTGTGTTCTCCACTCTCCTGAATGCTGCGAATCCGATTGGCTTTGATAAAAATCTGATCGGTGAGCGATGGCAGACGCAACACACGCCACGAAGTCCCGTAATCGCGTGTCTTTTTCTCAAATATCGATCTACATACAGCTATCTCAGCCGCAAACTGCTCTACTGTATCTGCCATTTGATGTCGTTTAGGGTGGGTTCTACAAATTTATTTCTTGAGATTTTGACCACAAAGGGGTACTGCCTACGATTTATATACATAACAACCTATACCATTGCCGAATATTTCGTATATTTGCCCCATCAGTAAAAAAACGCTACTACAATCGTTGATTACTGATATACAAAGCACAAGCATTCGTCAATCGCACTACACAAGATGGGCAAAGATACGTTTTTTTCTACGTTTTCGCTACATTGTGGCAAAAAAATAATTGAATACATGCGTCCGTGTGTGGTGGGAATCCTGAACGTAACCGCTGACTCTTTTTACGACGGAGGTCGCTACAAAGACCATCAATCTGTTGTAGATCACGCTAAATGGCTTGTTCAAGAGGGAGCCGACATCATAGACATCGGAGTTGTATCGTCACGGATAGGTGCGCAGTTGTTACCCCCAGATGTTGAGGCCTGCCGGTTGGCAGAAGCCGTCAGGATAGTTCATGAAGCATTACCCGACGCTATACTATCGGCCGACACCTGCTATGCGCAGCCTGCCGTAGCCGCTGTGAAGGCAGGTGCACATATCATCAACGATATCAGCGGTGGCCAATTCGACCAGCGCATGTTCGCTGCCATCGCCGACATGCAGGTGCCGTATGTACTCAACCACACGCGCGGCTTGCCCTCGGAGATGAACCAGCTAACGCAATACGACAACTTGATGCGCGACATCGCATACTATTTTACGCAAAGGCTTGACGATTTGTACCAAAAAGGCGTATCAGATGTGATTATCGACCCTGGATTCGGATTCGCCAAAACCACACCTCAAAACTTTGAGATAGTCAACCATCTTGACCATCTGCGACAACTGTTCCACGAACCTATTATGGTAGGCGTTAGCCGCAAACGGATGATATACCAAACGCTGGAAATCTCAGCCAACCAGGCGCTCAACGGCACCACCGTAATCAATACCCTTGCCCTCGAACGTGGCGCAAGCATGCTTCGTGTACACGACCCCCGCCCTGCCCGCGAGGCTATTAAACTGGTTATGCAAACGATGTATAGCTGACATTCGTTGCTTCATCTTCATTCAAAACTACTCAATATGATAAATATCCGCATTGTTGACATTATCGACATACTACTCGTAGCGTTTTTTGTTTACGAGCTTTACCGCCTTGCCAAGGGTACCAACGCCATGCGCATATTTTGGACTATTGTCTGCATCTACCTACTGTGGCGGGTAGTTGATGCCTGCGACATGCGACTCTCATCTGAGATTTTGGGTTCTATCATCAACGTAGGACTTCTTGCCATTGTAGTTGTATTTCAGCCCGAAATCCGAAAATTTCTGATGATGCTCAGCGCCAAAGCATCACCAGGCGCACGGCAACGGCTCCTAAAACATATCTTTGCCCATAGCAACAAGAAAAACAATCATCACACCAATTACGAGCCTTATATTGATGCTTGCAAACACATGTCCGCCAGCAAGACAGGTGCACTCATCATCTTCAAACGCAACAACGCCATTGACGACCTCATCAACACTGGCGAGAAAATCAATGCCCAAACATCGGCTGCATTGTTGGAGGCATTGTTTTTCAAGAACTCACCACTACACGATGGTGCTGTACTGGTGCAGAATGACGAGATATTAGCTGCTCGCTGCATACTGCCCGTCACCGCCCGAACCGATGTTGACCCCAATTTAGGGCTTCGCCACCGTAGCGCCATTGGCGTTACCG